>CAJOKY010000055.1 GCA_905235425.1 uncultured Selenomonadaceae bacterium | reverse complement strand
GCGGTTATCGACGTTTGCAAGGCGCGTGACGAATATTTTGAAAAGCACGGCGTTTATATTCCCGTTTGTTCGGACGGCGGCATTGTTCACGATTATCATATGACGCTGGCTCTTGCAATGGGTGCAGATTTTCTTATGCTCGGCAGATATTTTTCACGTTTCGACGAATCACCTACAGATAAAATCCGAATCAACGGCACTTATTACAAAGAGTACTGGGGCGAAGGTTCAAACCGTGCAAGAAATTGGCAACGCTACGATTTAGGCGGCGCAGCTAAACTTTCTTTTGAAGAAGGCGTAGACTCTTATGTACCCTACGCCGGACCTTTGAAAGATAACATTGCCACGACGCTTTCAAAAATCCGCTCGACTATGTGCAACTGCGGCGCCTTGACTTTGCCGGAACTGCGCGATAAGGCAAAAATTACCTTAGTCTCTGCAACAAGTATTGTAGAGGGCGGCAGTCACGACGTTATTTTAAAAGATCAGATCGGCATTTAAATTTTTCGGCGTTACATAAATTTCAATCTCTCGGCTAATCGGTCGGGGGATTTTTTATTTTTCAAACAGATTCAAAAACATATCCTTAGTGACAGTCTGCGGATCTAAATTTATATCCCAATCTTCACCATCCGCTTTTTCAAAGACAGCGCCTGCAGATTTCAAAATATCTTTCAGCTTAAGGCAGGATTCAAGCGAAGTTTTAAGCGCCGATGTCATACGCGCAGATTGAGCATCACTGCGTGCAACGATTCTGTTACCGATAGCCGCCGACGTGAAATAAAATTTTTTAGTACCTTCTTCGTCGCTGTACAAAAAGCCCAAAAACATTTCGCCGCCTTCAATCTTACTCGGCAGACAAAAGGCTACTTCGTGCGCGTTAATCAAATAATTTCTGTCAATTTCAGCTTGATTGACTTCGCCTAAAAATAATTTGAAAGGTACGGCGGCGCTGTTAAACGTGTAGCAGTTCAAATTGACCATCATCATTTCATCTTGAACAGATTCGCCGACAAAGTAAGCTTCGCTTGCACCGCCGGTTTCTGCAGGCGCGTCCGTCATATCGCCGGAAAAAATCACCTTCGCATTTTTCGTATCGATATAGTTTTCATTGTCCCAATCATTTTGCCAGCCGATATCGCGCTTGTTTGAATTTAAATGCAAGTCTAAATCTACTCGTTCATCAGGCGGCAGATTAAACCAATGCACGCCTACAACTACAGATTTTCCTGCGAAAGTGTACGCTGAACCGTAGGGAATTTCGCCTATAAATTTTTTCTCGCTAATCGGCGCGGCGTATGTCAAATTTTCCGGCATATAAATTTTTTTGCCTTCGACATTCGGTCGCACGGTGTCAGCAATGGAATTTATAATCGTAGTCAAAATTTCGTAATTGAGCTTAAATTTTTTGTCGTACTCTTCAGCAAAAATTTTGCCGTTACGAATAAAGTACGCGATATTTTCCGGCGCAGCGGCTCTGAAAAGTATGGCGTTGGCAAGGGAAATTCTTTTGAACACCGTGACTTTTTCAAGTTCGCGTTTCAGTTCGTCCAAATTTATTTTAAAATTGGAAGTTACCGTATCCAAAAGTTTCGGCATCAAAGGCTTGTGATATTTGTCGGCAAGCTTGCGCATTTTATTTATCGTCGACTTCATAAATTTTGAGTGCGGCTTAAACGCCAGCCAAAGCGGCTTGTAACGGTGAAAGACTTCTGCCAACTTTTCAATGCCGTTTTCCGCTATGTACGCGCCAAAATATAAATCGAAGTCTACTCTTGAATGGTCTCTTATTGCCACCATTTTTAAACTTCGGATCATTTCCGGCGATTTTATCAGCAACGTTGAGCCGTTTGAAATGTAAATCATGTAGCGTAAAAATTCGACGGGATTTTTTGGAAACAGTTTCAACATTTTGCAAAGACGCACGCGCAATTCTTTATTCGGTACGGCGTCAACGTCAATTTTCATTTCAAGATAGCTGATTATCGCCGTGAGATTTTTCAGCGTATCTTCGGCAAGCGCAATTCCCGACATAATCATTTTTTCTGCGCGGGATTTAACTTCATCTTCTGAAATGGCGTTGATAATAGTCAGCTTAACGGGTTTAGCGTCGTCCGGCAATTCCAATTCGGCAGGCGGTATGAAAACGGCGTCGTGACTGAAAATCCCCAGCTGTTCAAAGCCGTATGTCGTCAAATAATGCATAATTTTATTGCGTAAAATTTCTTCCTGCGACAATTCGGTTACGGTCTGAAAAGATTTATAAAATGCTTGATTCAGTTCAAAAATATTGTAGCCGAAATTTTTTTCGATGAATGCGTTTAAACTGCCGCTTGCAATGAAGGGGCAACCTTGAAATGCGGCGTCCGTGATGAAAAATCCCTTCGCGACGTTTTCTTCATTGTTCAAAGTAAAATTTTCAGCAGAAACGCCTTGCAAAATCGGCGCGGCTTTAAAAAGTGACAGGACAGCTTGAATGTACGCTGATTTTTTTTCGTCAAGAGAAAATTTAAATTCCGAATAGCCTTTCATTAATACCCTTCCTTTCAAGGTAAACTTAAAAGCGATTGAGTTTAAACCTCAACCGCCTTAAATTTTTATATCGGTAAAAAGCAAAAATTTAATACAGTGCGCCTTGACGCCACAAAGCTTTCATTACCGATATAAGCGTCGGCGAAAAGTATCACTCTAAAAAAACATGTGCCTTTCGGCGAACAGGAACTTTTTATGCCGACGACAGGCGGAGAGTAAAAACCCTTCACTGTACGAGTTTCCTCGCACAGTCCAAAATAAAAAACAGGAACTCTCTGTGCCTGAAAATTTTCAAAATTAATGTAGACGTATTTTACAAAAATTTTTTCTCGTTGACAAGTTTTTTTTATTAAAAAAGCGGCGGTGTTACCCGTCGCCAAAATTTTTATTTATGAATTTTTTTATCTTAATTATTATGCACGGCGGTAAATATGCTGCCACGCTTCCTCACGTGTAACAGATTTGCCTTTAATACTGTATTCATTGGAAGTAAAGTCACCGTGATAGGTTTCAACTTTAACACCGAATTTTTTAAAAGCATTTTTCAATTGTTCTTCATCATTTTTGCTGCTTGTAATTTTTATGCCGAGTTTTTGGAAACGTTCTTTATCTTCTCTAATTTCCGAACCATAGCCGCCTGCTACCTTTTCAAGTTGCTCATCATCCATAATTTCTTCATTCATAATTTTTTCTTCTGACATTTTTAACGTCTCCTTTTTTTTTATTTTTTTACACCACTTATACGCGGCAAGTAGAAAAATATTAAGACTTCAAAAAATTTTTTTAGAAATTATTTTTTCAGCACATACTTGACTACGAGGTAGCCGACTTCGTACAGCATCATTACGGGAATGGCAACGGCAACCTGTGTGATAACGTCCGGCGTGGTGACCAGTGCGCCAATTACGAAGGACAGAAAGAAAACTATTCGCCGATACTTGCCCAAAAATTCACTCGTCAAAATACCGAGCTTGCCTAAGATTATTATCACCAGCGGCAACTCGAATACAAAACCAAATGGCAGTGAAAAAAATATCACGAAGTCAAAATAGTTTTGGAAGGAGAACATTGTTTGAAGATTTTCCGAGCTGAACCCCATGAAAAATTTTAGCGCCGTCGGCATAATCAGAAAAAAAGAAAATGCCAATCCCGTGAAAAATAAAATTACGGACATGGGGACAATGACGCCTAAAACTGCCCTTTCAGCCAATGTAAGTGCGGGTAAAAAGAATCGCCAAATGTGAAAAAAAATTATCGGCAGGGCTATCAAAAATCCTGCGACGATATCAATTTTAAGGTACGTGAAAAACGCCTCGCCAGGTTGCATGTAGTACAGCTTGCCTACGGGCACTGTCAAAAATTTTGTTATATCGTCAAGAAAAAAATATGCAACGCCACTGCCGAAAACTATGCCGAGCAAACTTTTTATGATTCGCGAACGTAATTCTTCCAAATGCTCCGTCAGCGACATTGAGCCGTCGTCCGAATTTTTTTCTTCATTATCTGTATCGGTTACGGAATTTTCATCTTCCGATTTTTGCAGTTTGTCTTCCGGCAAAGTCATTTTTTATCGGACTTATTTTCAGCGTCGGAAACTTTTGTATCTTCCGAATTTGCCTGTTTAAATTCTTTTATGCTCTGTCCAAGTGCCTTTCCAACTCCCGGCAATTTGCCCGGTCCAAAGACAACCAGCCCTATTACCAAAATCAAAACTAACTCAGGTACGCCAATACCAAACATAAGCACTGCCCCTTTCTGAAAATTTTATATAAAAATTTTGTAAATTCTAATTAATATTTTCGGCAATTATATCACAGTGCTTTTAAAATTCAATCACAAAATTGCTAATCACAAAAAATTACGGGAAAAATATTTTCAGCGTATCTTTGTCTGAAGATTTTCCGAAATATGAGCCGATTAAAAATAAAACCAGTGAAACTGTTATGCCGATTGTAATTTGGTGCAGGTTGAAAATTTTAAATCCCGCCGCCTGCGCCGCGCAGTAAACTATTGTACCGCCGACCATTGATAACAGCGCGCCGGTTTTGTTAGCTTTACGCCAAAATAAGCCGAAAAGCAACGTCCAAAAAAATGCCGTCTCAAGTCCGCCGAATGCAAACATATTAATCAGCCAAATTAAACTCGGCGGCGTCAACGCTATCACGAAGACTGTCACGCCGATTATCGCGGTTATCGCCATTGACAAAAATTTTATTTTTTTATCGCTGACAACTTCAGATTTACTTTCCTTGTAATGCAGGTAGACATCTTTAACAATCGCGCTTGATGCCACGATTAAAAGCCCCGATATCGTAGAGATTGACGCGGCTAATGGACCGATTATCGCAAGCCCCACCAATTCCGTCGGCATAACCGTTGTGATTGTCGTAGGTATAATGTTATCGACGCCGCCGTAACTTGCCGCGTCGCCTGTCAAAACTCCGTGCGCCAAAATGCCGGTGAAATTTATGCCGATATTCATAAAGCCGACTACCACCGTACCAATCAGCATTGCTTGATGAAGTCCGCCGGTATCTTTGTAAGAAATGCCGCGTACGACGGATTGCGGCAGAGCTATTGTACAAATGCCTACCAAAAACCATTGCGTGAAGTAAATTCCCCACGGCATATTGCCCATTGAAAACGGTTCAAACATTTCTGGGTGATTCGTTTCAATCGTTGACATTATCTGCGAATAGCCGCCGCCTGCCTGCAGGACGTAGTGCAGAAGTAAAACAATGCCAATCATCATTATCAGCGCGCAGCATGTATCGGTTAGTGCTACTGCGCGGAAACCGCCGATTGACGTGTAAATTACGACGACTAAGCCGAATAAAATTAAACCCGCCTCGTAGCTGTAACCTGTAACAGCCGCGAATAATTTTGCGCCGCCTACAAATTGCGCCGTCATTGTGCCGCAGAAAAATAACACTATTACAAATGCCGCAACTGCTGCTAAAAGATTTGATTGAAACCTTGCACGAATTATGTCAACAACTGTCACAGCGTTTAACTTTCGCGCCAAAAGTGCAACGCGTTTACCGAAAATTCCAAGTACCAAAAAAATTGCCGTGACTTGTACGACTGCCATGTAAATCCAGCCGAAACCTACGGTAAACGCCATGCCGGGACCGCCTACAAAACTTGAAACGGAGCTGTACGTTGCCACCGTAGTCATTGCCAATACGAAACCGCCGAGTTCGCGGTTACCGACAAAGTAACTGCCGACGAAATTTTTTCCCGCCTGCTGACGCTTTACAAAAATGCTGATGCCGACCATTACCACCATGAAAATTAAAAGCGGCAAGAGTTCAACTAAACTTCTCAAACTAGTCATCTTCGCCGCCTCCCAAGTCCATGTCCTTGAAAAGTTTTCTGCTTAAAACAAAACTTATAACGATAGCAAAAAACCATACGCCGATAGTGCCGAGAAGAGCCCAAAGCGGCAGGTGAAAAATTTTTACGTCAAGCGACGCAGTACCGAAACCGGCAATAAGCCAAAAAAAAATCAGTGCGACAAGTGCAATTCCCGTGTATATTGCCTCACGCCTGACAATGTGAAATTTTTCCGCGTCATTCAATTTTGGCGCAACTTTTTTATTCAATAAAAAAACCTCCCGTCTCGTCCACAAAGGGTACAAGCGTTAATTTAGGTGCTAGGTGCTAGGTGTTAGCTTTTAGACTACTCACTACTTACTACCTACTACTTACTAAAAATTATATCAGATTTTATTTTTAACGCAATATCAATCAGCCGTAGCCTGTAAAAATTTCAGCGCCTTAAGTTCACTGCCCAAAACATCTTGAACGTACTGCAACAAAATTTTTTCAGCCGTATGTACCTGCCGCGCAGATAACGTGATTTTATTTTCAGCGCTCCAATCAAAATTCAGCGCCTTTAAAAAAGTATGCCGCAATTCTTCTGTGTAGTTGTAACCTGTCACGCCGCCGCTACAATTTTCACAAATCGCGCCGCCTTCCGATAAACTTAGCGACGCATCGCCTTCAATCTCCCTGCCGCACCGTACGCAACTTTTAAAATTCAGCTGAAAGCCGGTGAACTCCATAAACTGCGCGACGGCAATTAACGCGGCTATTTGTGGATTTCTTTCATTAAACGCCGGCAGAGAATTTATCAGCAGGTTATAAATGCCGACTTCACAAACTTTAGGCAAAGTCATTTTGTTGACAATCTCAAAAAGAATCGCGGCGTAACTCAACCTGTCAATATCCGCCGTCAAATTGGGATAAAAATTTAAAACTTCGGCGTCACGAATTGTATCAACGTGTGAACCGTGCTTTACCTCCGCGCAGATTCGATTAAACATTTGAATTGCGCCGGAAAGCGGACTTCGTGCGCGGCGGCAACCGTACGCATTTGCTTCAAGCTTGCCGAATTCCTTTGTATAAAGTGTCACGACGCGGTTTGAATCGCCGAAATTCACCGTGTTCAAAATCACGCCTTCGACGTTAAAAGTTTCCATAAAAATTTCCCCGTACAGTCTTTTTATGTTATTATATCAAAAAAATTTTGGAGTGATTAGCTTGAAAAAAATTTTTGTCGCGGCGTTGGCAGTAATTTTTTTTTAATCATAAACAATGAAAAAATTTTCGTTACGGCGGAAATTGACGGCAGGGAAGTTTTGGTGACTGCGGTTGACGCTAAAAAAAATTTGCCGCTTAAAATAAATTTTATTCACTCGGTACAGAAAACGCCGGTGATTGAGGAATTGGAATTTAACGGCGAAAAATTTATTTTGCTTAGGACAAAATATAAATCTCATGGCGTAGGTCTGCCGTTTATGGAAAGCGACGGAACTTTTCGCGAAGAGGACGGCTTTTTTATAATGGACGACATGAACCGCCCCATTCAAAATTTGTCACTGCGTACCGGCGTCGGCACAAATTTAACTATTGCACTTGCCGATGAAGAGATTAAGCTCTATGAAAAATTTCCCGTTGGTACGAAGATTGACATTTACCGCAGTTCAGCGCTGAAAAAATTTTTTAATTAGTTTTTATCGAAAAAATCCTATCAAAAAAAGCGGCGCGGATGTACCTGAGCTGCGTACGATAACGCCGAAATTACCGTAACCTCGTGCGGACGTAAAAGCTTAAATCACGAAAAAGTAAGCGAACAACAGCCGCGCCATGTTTCTTTTGTTACTTTTCTTTGCGCCAAAGAAAAGTAAATCCTAATCCGCAGTTCAGCGCTGAAAAAATTTTTCAACTATTAGCGCGGCAGGAACTTTTCAAGGTGTGGCAAATATAAATATCACTTTATGATTAAGTAATGAAAAGGTGGTGATTTATATGGTAAGGTCTTACGACGTGGATATTTTGCGCTCCGGTATGAAAATCGGACGTGATGTTATGGATTTGGACGGCTCTATAGTTTTAAAACAGGGTGTCATTCTAAATGCCGAATCGATTGATAAATTGCACAAAAAAAATATTTTCTCTGTGTTCATTGACGAAGATGACGAAGAGGAAGAAGAAGTCAGCATGGATGAGTTCATGCTGGATTCCGAATACTTGGATCATTATACGCGCACATATAATCTTGTTCAAAATGTTTATTATCAAGCGGCACGAGGCGACGGCATAAACATACGCGATTTAGACGCCGTATTAGTGCCGGACAATATTAATTTACTTTGTGACGTATCAACGGCAGTTACTCAAATACATAATATGTCACGTGAAGGTGACTACGTAATTCACCACGCAACAAATGTAGGCATTTTGGCAGGCTTAATGGCGCGTTGGCTGAAATATCAAGCAAAACCCAAGCGCGAAATTGTTTTGGCGGGAATTTTAAGCGAACTCGGCAAAATGAAAATTCCGCCGGAAATTCTTAACAAAAAAGGCAAACTTGAGCCTGAAGAAATGGACATGGTAAAGCGTCATGTAGATTACGGCTACGACATGCTGAAAGTTTCGCCGCTTAAAATATTTAAAGATATTTTAATGGGCGTCTTGCAACACCATGAGCGCTGTGACGGTTCCGGTTATCCCAATCGTCTGCGCGGTGATCAAATAAGCGATTTCGGAAAGATTATCGCGATAGTTGATATTTACGACGCAATGGCGGCTAATCGCTCCTACGCAAGAAGAAATTCTCCCTTCGACATTTTCAATGTTTTGTTTAAAGACATCTCGCATGGTAAGCTTGATAAAAAATTCGGCTTGATACTGATGTTTCGCCTGCGTCATTCGTTTAACGGCTGCTGGGTAGGATTGACTAACGGCAAGCGTGCAAAAATTATTGAGATTGACGAAAAGCGCGTGACAGATCAGCCGATTGTTAAAACATTGAAAGGCGAAGTCATAAACCTTAATGAAACGCCGGATTTAAAAGTTGAGGCAATGCTTACGGCTAAGGAAATTTAAAGCGTCCTTTGTGCGAAAAAATTTTTCAAGGGGAGGCGGTTTCCTCCCAACGCTAAAGCAGGAGGTATCTACCGCGTAATTTTAATGAACATTTTAATTTCCGGCTATTACGGCTCGAAAAATGGCGGCGATGAAGCAATGCTCGCGGCAATGTTGGAGGCTTTACGCGAAAGTAAAACAGATTTAAATTTTACCGTCATTTCGCTTAACCCCGGCTATACAAAAAAAAGACATAATGTCGACGCCGTAGGTTGGCTGGATATTTTTTCTATCATAAAAAAAATTTTGAAAGCAGATCTTCTTATTTCCGGCGGCGGCTCACTACTTCAAAACGTGACAAGTTGCCGCAGTTTATACTACTATCTCGGCATTATTTTTCTTGCCAAACTTTTTGGCTGTAAAGTTATGTTGTACGCGCAGGGCATAGGTCCCATTCGCGGCGCTTTTCCCTCATGGCTTATGAAAGTCATTTTAAATCGCGTCAATCTTATTACCGTTCGTGACAGAGGCTCGCTTGACGAATTACGACGGCTGAAAATTACCGTGCCGAAAATTTTTTGTACCGCAGACCCTGTACTGGCGCTTAATCCCGTGCCGCTTAACTTCGGTAAAAAAATTCTTGAACTTCATGCAGTCAACATTGAGTCTGCACCAAAAATAGGTGTTGCCGTGCGGCATTGGATTGATTGGGACAAATGCCGAAATGAAATTGCCGCCGCGCTTGATATGCTTGTCGAAAAAATTTCCGCGCAGATTATCTTCATACCGATGCATTTTCCCGAAGACGTTAAAGCGGCAAAGTCTATTGTGGAGATTATGAAAAATCCCTGCACCTTGATTGAAGAAGAATTACTTACAGCAGAAAGTTTAAGCTTGATAGGTTGCTTGGACGTTTTAATTTCAATTCGCCTACACGCATTGATTTTCGCCGGCGTTATGGGCATCCCCATGCTCGGTATTTCGTACGATCCAAAAATCGGTCGCTTTCTTGATTCGATTAATGAAAAGCCGCTCGGCAATTTGCAAGACGTGACTGCAGATAAAATTTTCGCCGAAACCGTTAAACGTCTTGAGGCTAATAAAACTTTTCATAACCGATCACAGTTAGCCAATCTGCGCGAATTGTCATTAAAAAATGCTAAACTTGCCATTGAGCTTTTAGGGATTAGTAAAGAGGGAAGATTTGATCTAAGCTAAAAGCTAACGAAGGTATTGATTTAATTGGATAATATAAAAATTAAAAACACCGTCAAATCCATTCCGCAAGTTACCAATATGGAATTGGAATTACTCGGTATGTTGCTGTTGAAAAACGGTGAAGCAATTCCTACTGTATCGGCTATTTTAAATGCAGATGATTTTTACCTAAACGAACATAAACTTATTTACAGCGCCATTTTAAGTTTGTATATAAGAAAAATTCCGCCTTCTATGCCTTCCATTGCAGAAGAATTGCGCATGAGAAACGAACTTGAAAAAGTCGGCTACAATCTGATAATGAACTTGGGGCAAGTCTCCTTTACCACAGCATTTGCAGAGACTTACGCGCTGAAAATCAAAGAAAAATCTTTGCTTAGACAACTGATTCAAGCCGGTGAAAATATTATCAC
>CAJOKY010000054.1 GCA_905235425.1 uncultured Selenomonadaceae bacterium | reverse complement strand
TCTGTTCGCAGTGCAGGGGGAATTTCTGCCGGTAATTATCGCCGTCTTAAGACCAAGTTTGTGTGCATTGGTTATGCCGAAACCGTCATGACAATTAAACGCTTTAAAAACTTCGCCGTTAATTCCCATGTAAATTTTGCCGTCGGTAAGTACACCGTCAACGTCAAAAATTATCAGTTCGACTTTACGCGCTCTTTCAAATGCATCAACAGAAATTTTCATGCCGTCGCCTCCAAAATTTTTTGTAAACTACATAATACCTTGCCGCAATAAGTCAGTAATGTGAACAATGCCTAAAGGATTATTATCAGAGTCAACTACCGGCAACACGGTAACGGGGCGCGGCTGATGTTTCTCCATTACGGAAAGTGCCGCCGCCGCTAATTTGTCGGCACTTATAATAAGCGGCTCTTCTTTCATAATATGTTCAACCGGCTCGTCGATAAAATTTTTATCCTTCTCCAATGCGCGGCGGATAATTCCGTCCGTAACGAGACCGACAAACTTTTTATTTTCGTCGACAACAGAAACCGCGCCGAGACCTTTTTCAGTCATTTCAAAAAGCGCGTCTTTAACCGTAGCGCCGATTTTGACAATGGGGTTATCGTCGCCGCTGTGCATAACGTCGCCAACGGTAAGCAAAAGTTTTCTGCCCAATGCGCCGCCGGGATGAAACAGAGCGTAGTCTTGCGAAGTAAATTTTTTTTCATCCATAAGCGCCATTGCCATAGCGTCGCCCATTGCCAAAGTTGCGGTAGTTGACGCGGTAGGAGCAAGTCCCAATGAACAGGCTTCACGTTCAACGCCTATGTTAATAAAAAAATCAGCATTCTTGCCGAGTGACGAGGTACGCCTGCCGCACATTGCTATAATCTGCGCGCCGATTCTGCGAATTATCGGCAAGATATTTACAATTTCGGAAGATTCGCCACTGTTTGAAATGGCTATGACGATATCGTTTGAAGTTATCATACCCAAATCACCGTGATAGGCTTCGGCAGGGTGAAGGAAAAAAGCCGGCGTGCCGGTAGACGCGAAGGTAGCCGCAATTTTTCTGCCGACGTGACCGGATTTTCCCATGCCGGTTACAACTATTCTGCCGCGACATTTTAAAATCTCTTCAATGGCGCGTACAAATTCTTCGTCGACGCGGTTAATTAAATCTTCAATCGCCGCCGCTTCAATTTTTAAAGTTTCAATCGCTCTTTCTTTTATCATTTTTTAAACCTTTTTAGTGAGTAGTGAGTAGTAAGTAGTTAGTAGTTGCTACCCTCTACCTCCTACCTTCTACCTTCTAACACATAACAGCTAACAGCTAACAGCTAACACATTTTTCAATAAATCTTCCAAGTTGTCAAGCTTTACCATATTAGCGCCGTCCGACAGCGCCTCGTCCGGATTATCGTGAACTTCCAAAAATAAACCGTCAATACCTACTGCCGCCGCCGCTCGCGTCAAGTACGGAATAAATTCACGTTGACCGCTTGAACTCGTACCCGCGCCGCCCGGCAGTTGTACGCTGTGCGTGCCGTCGAAAATCACGGGATATCCAAAACCGCGCATTGTCACCAAGCCGCGAAAGTCCACTACCAAATTATTATAACCGAAACACGTACCGCGCTCTGTCAGCAAAATTTTATTCGTGCCGCTTTCTTCCAACTTAATTACGATATTTTTCATTTCATACGGCGAAAGAAATTGCCCTTTTTTTACGTTGACAACTTTGCCGGTTTTAGCCGCCGCTACAAGTAAATCTGTTTGTCTGCAAAGAAACGCGGGTATTTGTAAAATGTCGGCAACTTCCGCAACCCGCGCAGCTTGATAGGTTTCATGAATGTCCGTGACAATCGGCACGTTTAATTCAGATTTAATTGCGGCAAGAATTTTTAAGCCTTCTTCCAGACCGGGACCGCGAAAACTTTTTATAGAAGAGCGGTTGGCTTTATCAAACGACGCCTTAAAAATGTAGGGAATGCCGAGCTTGTCGGCAATTTCTTTTGTACGACGACCGATTTTCAAACTGCGTTCGTAACCTTCCAATACGCAAGGACCGGCAAGCAAAACCAATTTACCGCCGCCAAATTCAATGTTTCCGATTTTAACCTTATGCAAATTTCTCATCTCCATATTTTTAAATTTAAACCGAAATTTTTTACAGTATAACATTTTTCTTTCAACAATAAAAATTTTAGAAAAAACTTTTTCAAAAAAAGGATTTTTCAGCGGGATAAAGAATCTGTTTCACGAAAAATCCAATTTGTCAATAGCTGGAATGCGGCTGTTTTTTCAGCTGTCCACAAGACGCAGTGTAATTAAAAGTGTAGATTTGGCGTGGGTTGACAAGACATTTTGCCAATGATATCATTGCGCGTGTTTTTGAGAAAGTCAAAAAATTTTTAGGTGAAAGGAGGACGAGGGATGCCTTCGATAAATCAGTTGGTAAGAAAAGGGCGTCAAAGTGTAACAGAAAAATCAACTGCACCGGCTCTTAAAGAGTGCCCGCAAAAACGCGGCGTTTGCACTCGTGTTTACACGACAACACCTAAGAAACCTAATTCGGCATTGAGAAAAGTTGCCCGTGTACGCTTGACGAACAGCATAGAAGTTACGGCGTACATACCCGGCATAGGTCATAATTTGCAGGAACACAGCGTGGTATTGATTCGCGGCGGACGTGTAAAGGATTTGCCGGGCGTTCGTTACCATATTATTCGCGGCTCGCTTGATACCGCAGGCGTTCAAGACAGAAATCAATCAAGATCGAAGTACGGCGCGAAGAAAGCGAAACCGAAGAAAAAGTAATATGTGGTAAGTGAAAGGAGCAAACTGCAGTATGCCGAGAAAAGGTTCAGTGCCGAAACGTGACGTTCTGCCGGATCCCCTTTACCATTCAAAGACGGTTACAAAATTCATCAATAAAGTAATGCTGTCAGGCAAAAAAAGCGTGGCACAAAGGGTAGTATATGATGCATTTGAAACCATAAAAGAGAAAACAGGTAAAGACCCGTTGGAAGTTTTCGAGACGGCGCTCAGAAACGTAATGCCGACTTTGGAAGTACGCGCACGTCGAGTAGGCGGTGCAAACTACCAAGTTCCCGTAGAAGTTCGCCCCGAAAGACGGCAAACTTTGGGAATACGCTGGCTTGTAAATTATGCCAGACTGCGCGGAGAAAAGACAATGGACGCAAGACTTTCAGCCGAATTAATTGACGCGTCAAACAATGTCGGTGCATCCATTAAGAAAAAAGAAGATACACACAAAATGGCAGAGGCGAATAAGGCTTTTGCCCACTACCGCTGGTAATTCAATGCGTTATGCGTGATGCGCAATGCGTGATGATTTACAGCGTGTTGTGCATAAACTACGCATTGAAAGGGAGCGGTTTTAAGTGTCACGAGAGTATTCACTCGAAAAAACACGTAATATTGGAATCATGGCGCACATTGACGCCGGTAAAACGACGACAACGGAGCGCATACTTTTTTATACGGGAATAAACCATAAAATTGGTGAAGTTCACGACGGCGCGGCAACAATGGATTGGATGATTCAAGAACAGGAGCGCGGCATAACAATAACGTCAGCAGCGACTACATGTTTTTGGAAGGATCATCGAATAAATATCATTGATACGCCAGGACACGTTGATTTTACCGTCGAAGTTGAAAGGTCTCTCAGGGTGTTGGACGGCGCACTGGCAATACTTACAGCGCGAGGCGGCGTCGAACCGCAGACTGAAACTGTTTGGCGGCAAGCTGAAAAATACAACGTTCCGCGTATGGCTTATGTCAACAAAATGGACATAACCGGCGCTGATTTTTATCACGTAGTTCAAATGATGCGTGACAGACTTCATACAAATGCTGTACCGATTCAATTACCTATCGGCGCAGAAGACAGCTTTAAAGGCATTGTCGATCTTGTCACAATGGAAGCGACGGTTTACGAAGATGATTTAGGCAAGGTTGCGGACATTGTAGAAATTCCCGCTGATATGCAGGACATGGCGGAAGATTATCGCGATAAACTTTTGGAAGCCTGCGCGGAATTTGATGATGACTTCATGGAAAAGTACTTGGGCGGCGAAGAGGTTACGATTGATGAAATTAAAGCCGTAATTCGCAAAGCTACGGTTGAATGTAAGATGACGCCGGTAACTTGCGGCACGTCTTATAAAAATCGCGGCGTACAGCCTTTACTTGATGCCATTGTTGATTATATGCCTGCGCCGGTTGATATCCCGCCGATTCAAGGCGTTAATCCTGAAGGTGAGCAAGAAGAAAGACCGTCAAGCGACGAGGAACCTTTCGCCGCGCTTGCTTTCAAAATTATGACTGATCCTTACGTCGGCAAGTTGGCATTTTTCCGCGTTTACTCCGGCGTCTTAAAGTCCGGCTCTTACGTCTACAACTCGACTAAAGGTAAAAAAGAACGTATCGGACGTATTCTTCAAATGCACGCCAATAACCGCAAGGAAATTGATACTGTTTACAGCGGCGATATTGCAGCGGCGGTCGGCTTAAAGGATACTACGACAGGCGACACTCTTTGCGACGATAAAGCGCCGATTATTCTTGAGTCAATGGAATTTCCCGATCCCGTCATTTCAGTTGCGGTTGAGCCGTTGACTAAAAATGATCAAGACAAAATGGGAATTGCACTTCAAAAACTTGCTGAAGAAGATCCAACTTTCAAAGTTCGTACAGACCCCGAAACGGGACAGACGATTATTTCAGGTATGGGTGAACTTCATTTACAGATAATCGTTGATCGTATGTTACGCGAGTTCAAAGTAGATTGCAAAGTCGGCGAGCCGCAAGTTGCCTATCGTGAAACGATTCGTAAATCTAGCAAGGCGGAAGGTAAATTTGTTCGTCAAAGCGGCGGTCACGGGCAGTACGGACATTGCTGGATTGAAATTGAACCGCAAGAACCAGGCGCGGGATTTGCCTTTGAAAGTAAAATTGTCGGCGGCGTCATTCCTAAAGAATACATTAATCCGATTGAGGCGGGCGTTCGTCAAGCAATGGAAAACGGCGTATTGGCAGGTTATCCTATGGTTGACGTTAAAGCCACTGTCTACGACGGAAGTTTTCATGAAGTTGACTCCAGCGAAGCCGCGTTTAAAATTGCAGGCTCAATCGCGTTTAAATCTGCGGCAGAAAAAGCCAAGCCGGTACTGCTTGAACCATACGTCAAAGTTGAAATTACTGTTCCCGAAGATTATATGGGCGACGTTATAGCGGACTTTAACTCAAGACGCGGACGCATTGACGGTATGGAGCCGCGCAACGGTGTACAAGTCATTCACGGCTTTGTACCGCTTTCCGAAATGTTCGGCTATTCGACTGATTTAAGGTCGAAGACGCAGGGACGCGGCAATTACTCAATGGAAGTTGCCTACTATGATGAAGTTCCCAAAACTATTTCCGACGCGATTGTTGCAAAGGTTAAGGGATAATTCAAAAACAAAGTGAAGTTAGTTAAAAATTTTTCCTAACAGCTAATAGCTAATCGCTAACAGCTAATGGCTAACAGCTAAACTAAAACAGAGGTGTTTATTTAATGGCAAAGCAAAAATTTGACCGTAGTAAACCGCATGTCAATATCGGTACGATTGGACATATTGATCACGGCAAAACTACTCTTACTGCGGCTATCACCAAAGTACTTGCTGCAAAAGGTTTCGCAAAGTACGAGTCTTATGAAAACATTGATAAGGCGCCGGAAGAACGCGAACGCGGCATCACGATTAACACGGCTCACGTTGAGTATGAGACTGAAAAACGTCACTATGCACACGTTGACTGCCCCGGTCACGCCGACTATATCAAAAACATGATCACCGGCGCGGCGCAAATGGACGGCGCGATTCTCGTAGTTGCCGCCTCCGATGGTCCTATGCCGCAGACTCGTGAACATATCCTTCTTGCACGTCAAGTAGGTGTTCCCGCTATCGTCGTATTCCTTAACAAAGTTGACCAAGTTGACGATCCTGAACTTTTGGAACTCGTTGAAATGGAAGTTCGCGAACTTTTGAGCAAGTACGAATTCCCGGGCGATGATATTCCGATTATTCCGGGTTCTGCACTTTTGGCGCTTGAAGGCGATAAAGAGCAGGAAGCCAACATTATGAAACTGCTTGATGCGGTTGATGAATACATTCCTACGCCGGAACGCGACAAAGATAAACCCTTCCTTATGCCGGTTGAAGACGTATTCACCATTACCGGACGCGGCACCGTTGCTACCGGTCGTGTTGAACGCGGTATGTTGAAACCCAATGAGCCGGTTGAAATTGTTGGTCTTATGGACGAGCCCAGAAAGACTGTTGCAACCAGCCTTGAAATGTTCCGCAAAACTCTTGACTACGTAGAAGCAGGCGACAACGTAGGTATTCTTCTGCGCGGCGTAGATCGTAAAGAGATTGAACGCGGTCAAGTTATTGCAAAACCCGGTTCAATTCATCCGCACACCAAATTCAAAGCGCAAGTTTACGTTTTGACGAAGGAAGAAGGCGGACGCCATACACCTTTCTTTGCAAACTATCGCCCGCAATTCTACTTCCGTACAACGGACGTTACCGGTGTTGTCGGCAACTTGAAAGATACTAACGGCAATGCGGCTGAAATGTGTATGCCCGGCGATCACATTGAAATGGACGTTGAACTTATCACGCCGATCGCGATTGAAAAAGGTCTTCTCTTCGCTATTCGTGAAGGCGGACACACAGTAGGTTCAGGACGCGTTATCGAAATTAACGAAGGCTGAGCATAAACTTAACATTGACGTAACGGGTGGCAGCTTGCAAAGTGCAGGTTGCCGCCTTTGACTGCGTGATAGATTGTAGAGAGTAGAGAGTAGAGGGTAGAGAGTAGATTGTAGGAAACCTAACACCTAATACCTACTCTCTACCTCCTACCCCCTACCTTCTACCCCCTACCTTCTACCCTCTAATCAACGGCAGATTGCTTGACCGGTAGGCAATGAAGTCAAGGGAACTGTCGAACAAAGGAGATATAAAATTGCCACAGAAACAGAAAAAACTTCGTATTCGCCTCAAGGCATACGATCACAAAGCACTTGACCAGAGCGCGGCAAAAATCGTTGAAACTGCGCGTCGCAACGGTGCAATGGTATCGGGTCCCGTACCCCTTCCCACTGAAAAAAATATTTATACTATTCTGCGCTCACCGCACGTCAACAAAGATTCACGTGAACAGTTTGAGATGAGAACGCATAAACGCCTTATCGATATTCTTCAGCCGACGCAAAAGGCGATTGACGCGCTTGTACGTCTTGATCTTCCTGCCGGTGTAAACATCGAAATTAAGCTTTAATTGGAGGTGTGAACATTGGCAAAAGCTATTTTAGGAATTAAGCTCGGCATGACGCAGATTTTCACTGAAGACGGAAGAGTTATTCCCGTTACCGTAGTGGAAAGCGGCAACAATGTCGTAATTCGCAATAAAACTGTTGACACCGACGGCTATTTTGGTGTACAAATAGGTTTCGGCGATATTAAAGAAAAACATATTAAGAAACCTATGGCGGGACAGTTCAAAAAGTACGACGTTAAACCTGTGAAATTTATTCGTGAACTTCGTCTTACTTCCGAATCTGAATACAAAGTCGGAGACACAATCGGCGTTGACATTTTCGCAGAAGGAGAATTGGTAGATGTTGTTGGAACTTCTAAAGGTAAAGGTTTCGCCGGTACGATTAAGCGTCACGGTTTCCATCGTGGACCTATGGGGCATGGTTCAAAATCGCATCGTGAACCCGGTTCAACCGGCGCCATGATGTCCGGTCCCGGCGGTCGCGTCATCAAAGGTAAAAAGTTGCCTGGACGTATGGGCGGTGTTCGTGTTACGGTACAGCGTTTGACAATCGTCCGCGTTGACGTAAACAGAAATTTACTTTTGATTAAAGGCGCTATTCCCGGTCCGAAAAAAGGTCTTGTCATTATCAAGAATACTGTTAAACCGAATAAGCGCAGAAGAAAATAAAAATAGGGAACAGGGAATAGGGAACAGGGATTAGATTTCCCGTGTAACCTTCCTGTACTCGGAAAGGAGAAGTTTTTACAGATGCCAACCTTACCTGTACTTGATATGTCGAATAAAAAAGTCGGCGACATTGAACTTAGCGCGGAAATTTTCGACGTTGAAATTAACGAAGGACTTGTACACCAAGCAGTTGTCATGCAGCTTGCCTCACGTCGTCTTGGTACGCATTCCACCAAAACACGCGGAATGGTACGCGGCGGCGGTCGTAAACCGTGGAGACAAAAAGGCACCGGTCGTGCTCGCGTAGGTTCGCGCAGAAGTCCCCTTTGGCGCGGCGGCGGTATTATCTTTGGACCGCATCCTCGTGATTATTCATTCACCATGCCGCGTAAACAGCGCCGTCTTGCTTTAAAGTGCGTCCTCACCGACAAAGTTAAAAGTGACAATCTGATTATTCTTGATGATTTAAAATTCGACGAAGCTAAAACCAAAAAGTTCGTAGAATTTCAAAAAACTTTCGGCGTTGACGCTTGCAAATCCCTTTTCATTACGAAAGAGTTGGTTGAAAGCGTCGTACGCTCGTCAAACAATCTGCAAAATGCCAAGACGATCAGCGCGATTCAACTTAACGCGTTTGATCTTTTGAACTGCGACAAACTTTTCATTACGAAAGATGCCGTTGAAAAAATTCAGGAGGTGTACATTTAATGGACGCGAGAGATATTCTTATTCGCCCAATGATTACCGAGCACACCACCGAATTAATGGCGGAAGGAAAATACGTTTTTATCGTTGACAAGCGCGCCAACAAAATTCAAATCGCGCAGGCTGTTTCAGAAATTTTTGACGTGAAAATTGAGAAAGTCAACACGATAAACGTTAAAGGTAAAGTTAAACGTCGCGGACGCATTGTCGGCAAGCGCAATGACTACAAAAAAGCCATTGTCAAACTTGCTGAAGGTGAAACAATCGAATTTTTTAGCGCTTAATGCGTAGCGGAAAAGTACGCATTTGGAAAAAGGAGGCTTACGAGTGGGGATTAAATCCTTTAAGCCGTATTCTCCCGGTCGTCGTTTTATGACAGTCTCAACTTTTGAAGAGATAACGACGGATAAGCCGGAAAAATCCCTTTTAGCGCCGCTTAAAAGTCATGGCGGACGTAACCAAAAGGGACGTTTGACGGTACGGCATCAAGGCGGCGGACATAAACGCCGTTACAGAATCATTGACTTTAAACGCAACAAAGACGGTATTCCGGCAAAAGTTGCTACGATTGAATACGATCCTAACCGCAGTGCGCGAATTGCATTGCTCCATTACGTTGACGGCGAAAAGCGCTACATCATTGCGCCAAACGGCTTAAATGTCGGTGATATGGTTGAATCCGGTCCCGAAGCCGATATCAAAACCGGCAATGCACTGCCACTGAAAAATATTCCCGTCGGTACGATGATTCATAACATTGAAATGAAAATCGGCAAAGGCGGGCAAATGGTACGCAGTGCAGGAGCCGCCGCGCAGCTTATGGCTAAAGAAGGCGATTACGCAACAATCAGAATGCCTTCCGGCGAAGTTCGCAAAGTTCATATTAACTGCCGCGCTACAATCGGACAGGTAGGCAACCTGGATCATGAAAATATCACGATAGGTAAAGCCGGACGTAATCGCTGGCTCGGTCGTCGTCCTGCAGTTCGCGGTGTTGCACAGAACCCGATTGATCACCCGCATGGCGGCGGTGAAGGTCACAGTCCGGTTGGTCGCAAGCATCCTGTTACTAAATGGGGTAAATGCGCAATGGGTGCTAAGACTCGTCGTAAGAAGGCGTCCGACAAACTTATTGTTCGTCGTCGTAAATAATACGAAGGGAGGAAAAATTTTTGTCAAGGTCTGTTAAGAAAGGACCGTTCGTCCAAGAAAAACTTTTGAAGAAAATTGAGGAACTCAACGCCGCGAATCAGAAGAAAGTTATTAAGACGTGGTCGCGCAGTTCAACGATTCTTCCTTCGTTCATTACCCACACCATAGCGGTACATGACGGCAGAAAGCATGTTCCGGTTTACATTACCGAAGATATGGTTGGACACAAGCTCGGCGAATTTGCACCTACTCGTACGTTTAAAGGTCACGCCGGCGAAGAACGTAAAACGAAGTTGAAATAGTTAGTAAGTAGTGAGTAGTGAGTAGTTAGTAGTCAGTAGTCAGTAGTCAGTAGTGAAAAGCTACCGGCTAAAAGCTAAATGAAAGGAGGTTAATCAATGGCGCAAAAAGAAGTTAGAGCCATTGCAAAGTACGTGAGAATTTCGCCGCGCAAAGTTCGCATTGTCATGGACTTGATTCGCGGTAAAAACGTTGCCGACGCACTTGCAATTTTGAAGTTCACGCCTAAACGCGGCGCGGTACTTATTACGAAAGTGCTTAATTCGGCTATTGCAAACGCGGAAAATAATTTCGATATGGACGCAGAAAATTTATTTGTCTCGAAATGCTTTGTAGATCAAGGTCCTACGATTAAAAGGATTCATCCACGTTCACGCGGACAGGCATTCAGCATTTTAAAACGCACTTCACATATTACCGTTATTGTTTCGGAAAAAGAA
>CAJOKY010000053.1 GCA_905235425.1 uncultured Selenomonadaceae bacterium | reverse complement strand
GGTGGCTTTGGCGATATTTTTGAAGACCTTTTTGGCGGCAGAAATCGTACTCGTACAAGACCGCAGGGACCGGAGAAAGGCGCCGACTTACGCTACGATTTACAAGTTAGTTTTGAAGAGGCGGCGTTCGGCAAGGAAATGAATATTAAAGTTCCGCGTCTTGAAAACTGCGAAGAATGCGGCGGCACCGGCGCGGCTAAGGGTACGTCACCTGAAACTTGTCCTGATTGTAAAGGTACCGGTACGCGGCAGACTACTACGCGTATGCCTTTCGGTGTGGTATCGGCAACGCGACCTTGTGAACGCTGTCACGGCAAGGGTACGATTATTAAAAATCCTTGCAACCACTGTCACGGCAACGGCAAAGTTCGCATTGAACGTGAAATTAAAGTCAATGTACCGCAGGGCGTAGATAACGGTACGCGTCTTCGCATTGCAAACGGCGGACAATCCGGCGAGCGCGGCGGTCCTGCAGGAGATTTGTATATTTACATTAACATAAAGACGCATCCGATTTTCACGCGCGACGGTACAACCGTTCATTGCGAAGTGCCGATTAGTTTTGTACAGGCGACACTCGGCGCGAAGGTTGAGGCACCTACCATTGACGGCAAAATTGAATTGACAATTCCCGAAGGTACGCAATCCGGCACCGTCTTAAAAATTCGCGGCAAGGGCATTCCGCGTTTTCGCGGCGAAGGCAGAGGCGACGAACTCGTTAAAGTTAAAGTTTTGACGCCTAAAAATCTTTCTGCGCGACAAAGAAAACTACTTCTTGATTTTGAATCCGGCGGCAGTGACGTAGAGAATAATCCCGAAAAGAAATCTTTTCTTGACAAGCTGAAAGGGCTTTTTACCGACTAATCGGAAAGGGGTGAAGGGTAGGGGACAGGGTTTAATTAAGAATTAAGAATGTAGAATTGAGAATTAGGAATTAAGAAGAGTAAAACGTACTTACTACTTACTACTCACTACTAACTACTCACTAAAGAAACATTAATATGGAAAAATTCGACAAAATTATAAAAAAATTTATGCTGATATTCCTCGTGCTGACAGTGACGGCGGCAGGTTTTAACGGCTTTTTTCTTAAATGGGCTCTGCGTGACAACGATCCTCTTTGGGGTATTGAAGCGTACATGGAAGGTACTGCGCGTCGTCCCTTTGCACACCGCGTATTACTTCCCGAACTTTCAAAAACTATCGTCGCGGCAATTCCTGCCGACACTAAGGAAAAATGGGCTAAACGGCTGATTGAACGGCGGGAGATTGAGAAAAAATACGCGCAGGCAAATATACCGCCTAAATACGTATTGGAATATTATTTAGTATTCATTTTTACGTTTCTTAGCCTATTCGCGATTATATGGATACTGCGGTCAATCCTATGTGAAGTCACGGGAGATAAAGTTGCCGGAACACTAGCAGCGCTACTTTTTGGACTAATTGTACCGTACATTGAAGTTTTGGGCGGCTACTTTTACGACTTCCCTGAATTTTTGGCGTTTTTCTTAGCCGTAAGATTTGCGTTAAGCGGCAGGTTAATAGCACTTTTAATTTTGACGCCGATAGCCGAATTGAACAAGGAAACATTTTTCTTTTTCCTGCCTACACTTTTTCCCTTCCTACGTCAAAAATTGGACTTGAAAAAATCTGCCGCGTACATTTTGAGTGCAATGTTTATCGCAGGCGTCACCTATCTTTTCGTGCTGTCTAGATTCAATGAAAATATGGGTAATATGGCTGATTGGCGAATCATTGACCACGCGCAGGATATTTTCCGCGTAGGCTCATACTTCATAACGGATTCGATTTACGGCATTGCTCTGCCTTCGCGAATGTTTATCACGCATATTCTCTACGTCGTGTGGATTGGCAAAACGTCATGGAAATTTTTAAGCGACGAATGGAAATTACATGTAAAAATTGCGCTTGCCATTAACGGCGCTTTGTACTTTATGTTCGTGGTACCGGGTGAACTGCGCGATTTAGGCTTAACATTTATGTCATTTATGATTTTGACGGCGTACTTTATTCGTGACGTTATACGAAAATGTTACGGCTTGGAGGCGGCGAAATGATTTATCTGCAACTTTTTCTTGAATTTGCGAAAATCAGCTTGGTATGTGTAGGCGGCGGTTATGCGTCAATGCCGCTGATACAATCAAGCGTCGTCGACACGTACCATTGGCTGACGCTCGGCGAATTTATCGACATATTCACAATTTCGCAGATGACGCCGGGACCTATCGGCATAAACGCGGCAACTTTCGCAGGTATGAAAATTGCGGGACTGGGCGGCGCTGTCTGTGCGACAATGGGCTTTGTCACACCGAGTATTTTTTTATGCATAGTGCTTGCAAAAATTATTTTTAAGTACGGCGATTTAGGCGCGATTCACGGCATTTTGAACGGCTTGCGTCCTGCCGTAATTGCGCTTATCGCGGCGGCTTGTGTCAGTTTCGTACTGCTTGCAGTATGGGACGCGGAGGAGATGCCGACGGATTTTTCAGCGACGTTTAATCCTATCGGTGCGGTAATTTTAATCGGCGCGTTAATTGCCGTGCGTATGAAAATCGGCGTCATAAAAGTTTTAATTGCCTCCGGCGCGGCAGGATTGCTTTTAGGTAATTTTATCGGCTGATTTTTTACAAAGGTGATAATATGACTATAGAGGAGTGTCAAAAAGTCTTAGGCTTAAATAAAAACGCTACTGCTGATGATATCAAAAGAGCTTATAAAACTCTGGCGAAAAAATATCATCCTGATTTAAATCCCAACGATAGAAATGCCGAAGAAAAAATGAAGGAACTCAATGTGGCATATGATACCCTTTTGAAAGCAGGCAACGTAAAACCAATACCTGAACCGCCGCCGAAAACCTCCTCAACAATATATGATATATGGGAAATTCTTTTTCCTAATACTTCAAAAAAAACCGACGATAATAAAAATATTGTGCTTGAACCTTGTCCCGATTGCGACGGTACAGGCGAACAGTATATTAAAAGGAATTTACCTTTTGGCACTGTCTGTGAATCCATAATTTGTAAACGCTGTCAAGGCAAGGGTAAAATTATTAAAAATCCTTCATAATGCGATGTAAGTATTCAACGGCTGATTCAAATTTGCCGAATCAAAAACTTTTCTGTAAATTTTGTTGAAAATATTTTCCCCCTCTGTTAAAATTTTGGTAAATCAATTTTTTAACACTAAGGGGGAATTTTTCATGGACGATAAGGACTGGGAAGTTTTTAAACAGAAATTAAACACCAAGACCGGCATTGACCTGCAGCTTTACAAAGAACCTCAGATGCGCCGCCGTATCGGCAATTTGGTACAGCGCTCCGAGTTCAAAACTTTTACGGAATACTTCGACAGTGTTGCAAAAAGCAAGGACACTTTTGCGGAATTTATCGAATACTTGACAATAAACGTATCGGAATTTTTCCGTAACCCCGATAAATTTGATATCGTGGAAAAAGACGTAATACCCTATCTTCTCAAGCGCTCACCGAAAATGGCTATTTGGAGTGCCGGCTGTTCAATCGGCGCCGAGCCTTACACGTTATCCATTATCATGAAGGAACTCACGCCGAATGTTCGTCACCGTATTCTTGCCAGCGATCTTGATGTCGATATTCTTGCGAAGGCGCGCGCAGGTATTTATACTGAGGCTGAAATTAAGGCTATGCGTCCCGACCGTAAGACAAAATATTTTAACAAGACTGCCGATGGAAGATTCGCCGTAAAGCCGGAAATTAAATCTGTCGTAGAATTTAAACGCCATAACCTTTTGAAAGATACTTTTGAAACAGGTTTTGATTTGATTCTCTGCAGAAATGTCGTCATATATTTTACTGATGAGGCTAAAGATCAACTCTATGCGAATTTCTTCAAGTCGCTTAAGCCCGGCGGAATTTTATTTGTCGGCGCTACAGAGGCAATTTTAAATTATCGAAAACTCGGTTACACCAGCTACAAGCCCTTCTTCTATCAAAAACCTGAATAACAGATTAGGCAGCATGGATTAGGCAGCATGGATTAGGCGGTAGCTGAAAGCTAACTGCTAAGAGCTAAACTATATGGAGATTTCACAATTTGAACGTCTGAAAAAATCTATTCAATGGGCTTATGATAAAAGCAAATTTTATCGTCAGTCTTTTCAACGCGCGGGTGTTACGCCGGAAGATCTTCAAAATGTCAACGACATTAAAAAATTTCCATTCCTGACTTTAACTGAATTGAACCGCGAAGACTCAATGGATTTTTTAACATTGCCGCTTTCAAACATTGTCAGAATAAACTACCTTGAAGATTCGGACGCCGGTATTAATGTTGCAAATTTTTATACGAAAGATGACATTGTTAAAAACGTTGAAATGATGATTCGGTGTCTGCAGGCGGCAAAAATTTATCGTGGCTCCATTGTCGGCGTACAAGGCGATTTATCGGACAGCAAATTTTTGGACGTGATTTACGCCCTTGAATCAATGAATGTTACCGTTATGCCACTTAGCAACAATTATCGCCAATGGATTAATATTCTTGACAACTTCGCTATCGACACGCTTATCAGTACGCCGAAACTCGCCGTGCAACTTATTATTCAACTTCAAGCCGTAGGAAAAAATATTGCCGATTATCCAATAAAAAAAATTATCTGTCTGAACACGAACAATATACAAAATCCTTTGCAAAATCACATTGAAGAGCGTACTACTTCGGCAGTTTATAATTTGTTCGCGCCGGTTGAAATTGGTACTGCGGGGCTTATTTACCAATGCAGTCAACATTCAGGGCATCATGTTCAGGAAGATAATTTTTTTGTTGAAATTGCGGATTTTGCAAGCGATAAAATTTTTGACGAAGATGAGCATATGGGCGAACTTGTCATAACTACCTTGACTGCGCAGGCAAGACCTTTGATTAGGTATCGTACCCGGCAGGCGGTACGGCGTATGAGCGGCGATTGTACTTGCGGCAGAAATGTTTTGCGCCTTGCCACACCGTTTACTAGGGGTTAGCTATTAGCTATTAGCTATTAGCTGTTAGCGATTAGCTTTGAGGGGGTAGGAATGAAAATTGTAATTGCTATTGATTCGTTCAAAGGCAGTCTATCTTCGATTGACGCGGGGGAAATTACGGCGTCGGCAATTCGCGACGTTTGTAAAAATATTGACGTGAAAGTTTTTCCCCTTGCTGACGGCGGCGAAGGTACGGTAGACGCGCTGACTAAAGGGCTTAACGGCAAAATTATTTCAACCGAAGTCACCGGACCGCTCGGTACAAAAATAAAAAGTCGGTATGGTATCATACCCGCGACAAAAACCGCAGTGATTGAAATGGCTGATGCGGCGGGCATTACCCTTGTACCGGCTGAAAAGAGAAATCCCCTGAATACAACGACGTACGGCTTGGGCGAATTGATTTTACAGGCGGCTAATGACGGTTGCCGCGAATTTATAATAGGTATCGGCGGCAGTGCTACCAATGACTGCGGTTTAGGTATGCTTAAGGCTCTCGGCGTGAAATTTCTTGACGCGCAGGGTAACACGGTCGGCATTTACGGCGGCGATTTAAAAGACGTTGCGACGGTTGACATTAGCAATTTCAATCAGAATCTGCGCGAATGCAAATTTAGAATTGCCTGCGACGTGACTAATCCTTTGTATGGTGAAAAAGGTTGCTCGGCTGTCTATGGTCCGCAAAAAGGCGCGACGCCGGAAATTGTTCGTGCTATGGACGGCTATATAAAAAATTTCGCGGCTACGGTTGAAAGTCAACTTAATTTAATCGGCGCTGATATGCCCGGCGCAGGTGCGGCAGGAGGTTTAGGTTATGCCTTTCACGCATTTTTAAACGGCAGACTTGAACCCGGCATTAATTTAGTTTTGGACGCTATTAAAATTTCAGACGCGCTTGCGACAGCGGATTTGGTGATAACCGGCGAAGGACGATTGGATTTTCAAACGGCAATGGGTAAAGCGCCTGTCGGTGTTGCGAAGTTGGCAAAAAAAATAAATCCCAATGTAAAAGTAATCGCGGTATGCGGTGCGGCAACTCCTGAAGCTGTCGAGGTAAATTCACACGGCATTGACGCGTACTTTCCAATTTTGCACGCAGTGACGACGCTTGAAGAGACACTTAAATTTGAGACGGCAAAATTGAATTTGTATCAAACCGTCACTCAAATTTTTAGATTGATAATGTGAGGAAAATTAATGGACGCTGAAATAATTCATTACAATATGCTTGCCAAAAAGGCTGTTGATGACGAGGAGGCGTTTAACGAACTTTACAGACATTTTTTTCCGCGCGTTTACAATTTCATTTATGCACGAATGAAAAACGTTGACGCGGCGGACGACGTTGTAAGTATGACATTTATGAAGGTCTACGAGAATTTAAGCAAGTACGATCCCGACAAGGCGGCTTTCTCGACGTGGCTTTTTCGTATTGCGTCAAACTCAATGCGGGATTATTTCCGACGCACACAAAGTCGCGGTGAAACAGAATGGGAAGAAACTTTCGATCCGCCTGCGCCGGAATTTGAAGAGCCGGAAACTAAAGCCCTTGCTGAAGAAGGTCGCGCGGAACTTTTAAAGGCGTTGGATAAATTAAATGAACGCGAACGCCGCATTGTCGAGTTAAAATATTTTTCCGGCATGGGCAACAAAGAAATTGCAGAGCTTATGGAAATTACCGCCAATAACGTAGGAGTTGTACTTCACGGCGCATTGAAAAAGTTGCAAAAAACTTTAGGCAGGGAGTAAAAAATTTTTGACGACGGGTAAATAATTGTCCGCCGTTATTTTTTTTGCTAAAATTTAAGTGAGGTGATTTTTATGGAAGAGGATAAAGATAAAGCTTTGCAAGTGGTTGAAGAAAAAAAATCGACGCCTGCAACTGAAAATTACAATGCGTCTCAAACAATCGATGTCACGGTTAATGAAAAAATCGGTGAAAAAATTAATGAAAAGAAAGATGAATTAAAGGAATTTTTTCACATACGAACGCGCACAAAAATAATTATTCCAATTTCAATTTTAGTATGCCTTCTGTGTGCAACTTTGATTTACGCGGCAATTTATGCAGGGCTTGAAGTTGAAATTTGGCAGGGCGCAATTTGGGGGCTGTGCGTCATACTTTCGGTGTATTCGATTTTCAAGCGCTCAATCGGCGCGTCAATTTTAAACATAATCTTATTTTTGGGAATATCGTTAATTCCGGCGTGGCAAATGGGTTATGAATATTTTCGCCCTGTCATAGAAAAGCTTACCGGCGGTTTATAATTTTACCTGCGACAAAGTTTGACGATAATTTTTTCAAGAGCCTCTGCACCTGCGCGACCGGTTTTAAAATTAAAGTCCAGGTCTGCCAATTCCAAAAATACTTCTTCCAAAATTCGTGAAGAGTAACTCTTTGACACGGCAGCAATTTTTTGCGCAATGTACGGGCTTGTGACTTCCAATGGTTTTACCAAATCCCTCTCCGCAGTACCGCGCTTGAGATAAATTTTCGCCGTCATAAACTGCCTTATATTGCGAACAAGCAAGCCGATAATCAGCGGCATTTTGTTTATGTCACGTAAAGCGTTCTGCAGAATCATAACGGCTTTTTCCGGCTTCTTGGCGTTTATGGCGTCGATAATTGCGAAATTGGAAAGTTCCGGCGGCTCCGTCATAATTGTTTTCAATGCGTTTGCCGTGATATCCTTGCCGCCTACAAATTCGGCAATTTTGTTCATTTCATTTTCAAGATACCAAAGTGAAATTTCCGGCAGGAGTTCAATTCGCTCTGAAAAAAATCTGCGCGCCTGTCCGTCCATATTTTTACCGAGTGACTTTAATTTTTCATTCAGCCAATCGCCGACTTCCCATGCTTTAAGCGGTTCCGCGTCCAATACCGCCGCGATTTTTGAAACTGCCTTGTAAAGTTTACGCCGCTTGTCTGCCGATTCTGCAACGAAGATGACGTAGTTTGCAGGCATCATATCTTTCAAAACTTTTTCCAACGAATCAAATTTGCCGTCCTCCGAAAAAAACGTAGCGTTGCGTACAATGACGACGTTGTACTTTGAAAAAAACGGCGCAGTATCAATCGCGTTGACAACGTCGGTAATCGGCATTTTTTCTTTAAAGTCAATCGTGAAAACGTCCTGCCGCGTAATTTTCAGCTTTGATAAAATTTTTTCAATCGCCTTGTCAATATAAAATTTTTCTTGACCGCACAAAAGGTAGACGTGCTTTAAGCCGCCGTCGATATCTTTCATAAAATCTTTAAATTTCAAATTATCACCTCGTTTAGGGATTAGGGATCAGGGATTAGGGATTAGGGATCAGGGATCAGGGATCAGGGAGGATTATTAATGATTAATCGAGATGCACGCGCAGAAATTGATTTAGCCGCGCTGAAACAGGGATTAGGGATCAGGGAGCAGGTATTAGGGAGGAGTATTAATGATTAATCGAGATGCACGCGCAGAAATTGATTTAGCCGCGCTGAAATATAACTATACAGAAATTCGCCGCCACATTCAACCTTCCGCCAAACTTTGCGCCGTCGTCAAGGCTAATGCATACGGTCACGGCGCTGTTGAAGTATCAAAAATTGCCGTAGAATGCGGCGCTGATTTTTTAGCCGTCGCCACTGTTGATGAAGGTCTTGAACTTCGCCGCGCAGGTTTTACTCAACCGATTTTGATTTTAGGCATAATTCCATATGACGCCGCTGAAATTTCTGTACAAAACAATCTGACAATGACGGTTTCAGATTTTGAGTCTGCAGAAAAAATTTCTCAAGCCGCTGTAAAAATCGGTACGGTTGCAAAAATTCATTTGGCTATTGATACAGGTATGGGCAGGATAGGCGTTTACCCCGCCGCCGCTTTGGACGTTGCCGCGCAGATTGACGCATTGCCGAATATCGAATTGGAAGGGCTTTTCACGCACTTTGCCGACGCCGATATTGCCGACAAAACTTTTACGCTGAATCAGCTGGCAATTTTCAAAGACACTGCGAAAAAAATTAAACTGCGCGGAGTCAATGTAAAAATTTGTCACTGCGCCGAATCAGCCGCGATTTTGGAACTTCCCGCCGCACATTTGGACATGGTACGCGCCGGAATTATTTCATACGGCTTTTACCCTTCTGCAGAAGTCAAACGCACCATTGAACTTAAGCCGGTGATGAAATTAATTGCGCGTATCGTCTACTTGAAAAACGTTGCGAAGGGTACGCCGATAGGTTACGGCAGGGAATTTATCGCGGCGCGTGATTCTGTTATCGCGACAATGCCGATTGGTTACGCGGACGGATATATACGCGCTTATAAAAATTTTCACGTGGAGATTAACGGCAGGCTTGCACCTATTGCGGGGCGTGTATGTATGGATCAGTTTATGGTTGACGTTACAGATATTGACGGCGTGAAAACAGGCGACGAGGTGATTTTATTTGGCTCGGATTTAATTACCGGTGACGACGCGGCTAAACATTTGCGTACGATTAACTACGAAGTCACTTGCTTGATTTCAAGCCGTGTACCACGCATTTATATTTAGCCGGTATAAATACTACTCACGAACTTTAGTAAGTAGTAAGTAGTGAATAGTAAGTAGTATTTTTCACTACTCACTAACTACTACTAACTACTCACTAACTCACTACTCACTAAAAACCTTTTCAATCGCCTTTGCAACGCCTTCGTGATCGTTATCGTCAGTCACATAATCGGCAATTTCTTTTACTTCGTCAATCGCATTTCCCATAGCCACGCCTACGCCGGCAGTTTGTATAATTTCAAAGTCATTCCCCGCGTCACCAATAGCCACGCAATCTTTCACGTCGATATTTAAAATTTTGCAAAGTTCAATCAGTCCCGACGCCTTGCTGATACCGGCAGGAGACGCCTCCAAATTCGTACTTTCGGCAAAAACCAAATTCAAGCCGTAATTTTTCACGCGCTCAACAGTGCGGTTAAGTGATTCTTTTGACGTATGATAAAGGTCGACTTTAATAACTTCGCCGGGATTTTCGCGTACAAACTTTTTAAAATCGTCACAGCGCACGCAAATTTTGTCGAACATACTTTGATAAATGCCCATATGAACTTCGTGCATACGTGCGATGTCGCGTTCACTTGCAATGGATTTATCAAGCGTCAACATATGAACCATTGCATCTTCTGCAAGTCCCGCGTCAATCAGCTTGTAAATCATATCTTCAGCAACGGGGTGGCTCGTCAAAACTTTTTTCTCGGCAAAATCGTAGACAATGCCGCCACTTAAAATTACGCCGTAACGTACGGCTTGAAAAGCATCTTTATAGGCGTCAAGCTCGGCTAATGCGCGTCCGGTCGACACGGCAACATGAACACCGCGCCGCGACAATTCCGCCAATTTTGCGGCAGTAGCAGGCGTTATTTTTTTGTCGGAAGTTAAAATTGTGCCGTCCATATCAAATGCAAAAAGTTTATATTTCATTAAAAAAATCCTCCAAATATTTTTTCAAGCTGTCAATGTCACCTGTTTTAAGCAGTTGCCAAATTTCCGGCGTCAGAATATCCTGCCAAAATTTTATTCGCGCGTCAACGTCCGGCAAAATATTTTTCAGTTCACGCCGCCGCTCGGCAATTATTTTTAAGCCCTCGCCAAAGTTTGAATTAAATTCCTGCTCCAACATTTCACGTACAAATTTTGAAAAGGCAGGTGAATTGCCGCCGGTTGAAATTGTCA
>CAJOKY010000052.1 GCA_905235425.1 uncultured Selenomonadaceae bacterium | reverse complement strand
GTATTGACACAAAAAGCAATGTGTTCAATTTCATCAAGCTCATGCACGCGTGCAATGTCAATCGCCATAATATGATAGCGGTTAAGCATGGGATCGCCGAGTTCATCGCTTTTATAAAAATATTCAAGCACGGGAACTTTAAGCGGCGTACCTTCTTCAAGACCGAGACGTTTGGCAAGACTTCCTGCCGCAACGTTGCGCACTACAACTTCAAGGTGAATCATACGCAACATTTTTACCAACATTTCACGATCTGAAACAACTTCGATAAAGTGGCTGTTAATGCCGTTAGTCTTGAGAAGTTTGAAAAAGTATTCGCTGATTTTGTTGTTGATAATGCCTTTGTCCTGAATGACGCCGTGCTTTTCGCCGTTACCGGCGGTAGCGTCGTCTTTGAAGTAAACCAAAACTTTGTCGGGCGAATCTGTGGCGTACATGATTTTCGCCTTGCCTTCGTACATAACATTGCCTTTTTCCATATAAAAAACCTCCTTTATATTAGGTGTTAGGTATTAGGTGTTAGGTATTAGGTGTTAGGTATTAGGTGTTAGGTATTAGGTGTTAGGTATTAGGTGTTAGGCTAAAAGCTAGAACCTAGCACCTAGCTTTCAGCTTTTAATTCTTCATTAATTCTGTCTGCTTTACGCTCGACTTCTGCAACCATATCAGCGCGGTAAGCGTCAAGCTTTTGTTTAATGTCTTTGTTAGAAAGTGAAATAACCTGCGCGGCGAAGATAGCGGCATTTTTAGCGCCGTTAATCGCCATTGTCGCAACGGGAACGCCGGGCGGCATTTGTACCGTGCTTAAGAGAGAATCCCAACCTTTAAGCGGCTCTGAACATATTGGAACGCCGATAACCGGCTTTGTCGTATAAGATGCAATGACACCTGCCAAATGTGCCGCACAACCCGCCGCCGCAATAAAAACTTTTACGTCCTGCGCGTCAGCATTTTTAACAAACTCTTGAACTTTGTAAGGCGTACGATGCGCGGAGGCTACGGTAACTTCAAAATTAATTTCAAATTTTTTCAGAAGTTCAACCGCCTTTTTCATAACGTCCCAGTCGCTGTCACTGCCCATAATAATTGCTACGTCCAAAATTACCACCTGCCTAAAAATTTATTTAATTTTTACGGCTACTTGTTCTGAATTAGCATTATAAGAAATATAGTCAAATTGAATGTGATTTTTTTCAACGAACTCCATAAAAGCTTTATGCTCCCCTTCTTCCCAACCGGGATAATTGAAATATTCATCAAAAACAATGATAGTTCCGCGTGTTATTCTATCCTTCAGCTCTAGAAAAACTGTTTTTGTTGAAGAATATAAATCGCAATCAATATGAATAAATGCGCATTTTTCTTTATGTTCTTTCAAAAAATTTGGCAACGTCTCATTAAACCAGCCTTTGATCAAACGAACATTAGTATTAACTGTTGGTAAAATATCATTTAAGTTAAAATGCCCTTTTGAAAATCCGCTACGCCAATCTGAAGGTAAACCTTCAAAACTGTCAAATCCGTAGATAATCTTATCCGACTTAATTCCGGATATAAAATTAATGGTATTTCCTTGAAATACTCCAAATTCCAAAATAAGCCCGTCTATTTCAATTTGATCTAGAGCATACTTTAAATGTTCCATAGGACTTGCTAAAATTTGAGAAGTATTCATATTCTTGATAATAAATTCCGCTGAAGAAATGCTAGACAAGCGTTGTGTATAATATGTAAGATTTCTATTAGCAATACGATTGTAAATTACATTTAAAACTTGATTTAGAATAGCTTGATTTTTGCTAAATTCATTAAAAATTTTTATGTTTTCTTCACGGAGATGGTGAACCTCATCAATCAGTGTTTGCAATTCTTCAAGCTTTAAGGAAAGAGAAAGTTTGGTACCCCCCCCCCCTTGATGATCTACAGATTTATCCATAAAAATCCCCTTTCATAATATTAACTAGATGAATTATCTCGTTCAAATAGAAAATTTAGATATCGAATAAATTCACCTCATAAGCTGCCGCAACGATAAAAACGTTTACATCCTGCGCGTAAACATTTTTTTAGGAAATTACCACCTGCCTAAAAATTTGTTTAATTAAAATTTTTGCTTAGTAATGATATGGTTCACCGTGAATTATTTTGAAAGCGCGGTAAATTTGTTCAACGATGATAAGCCGCGCCATTTGATGAGTGAATGTCATTTGCGAAAGGCTTAATCGAAAATTCGCCGCCTGTCTAACCGTATCACTCAAGCCGAATGCTCCGCCTATTATAAAGGTTATGTCGGAAATTCCGCGCAGATTTAAAGCCGAAATTTTTTCTGCCAAACCTTCTGAAGTCAATTCACTGCCTGCCACGTCCAAAACAATTAAAAATGAATCTTTCGGTACATGCGCCAAAAGTTTTTCGCCTTCCTCGTCGACCGTACGACACTCTGAAATTTCCCTCACCTCTGTTTTGGCGAAAATTTTTATTCGTTTTAAATATTCGGCAACGCCGTCAATCAAAAATTTTTCTTTCAGCTTGCCGATTGTGACCAAAGTAATTTTCATTAACCGACTCCCAACTACAGGCGCTTAGAATTATATTTGACTGAAAATTATTTTATCATTTGACAATCTATCAGTCAACGAAAAAAGCAGGTTCAGCGTATTGTTGACTAAAATTTTTCAATCGCTTAAAATTCAAATTCAGAAAATTTTTCATGTGAAGGGACGTTACGCAAATTTTATGAAGAAAATAAAAAAGACCAATGCCGCAAGAATTTTAGACAAGCTCGGCATTGACTACGAAATTAAAACCTACGAAGTTGACGAAGAAGATTTATCCGCAGTTCACGTCGCGCAGGTTTGCGGTATGGATATTTCGACGGTTTTTAAAACTTTGGTGACGCGCGGCGATAAAACCGGCGTCATTATGGCGGTTATCGGCGGCGCTGATGAAATTGATTTAAAATTGCTGGCGAAGGCAAGCGGTAATAAACATGTCGAAATGATAGCACTGAAGGAACTTTTTCCGCTTACCGGCTATGTTCGCGGCGGTTGTTCGCCACTCGGCGCCAAGAAAAATTATCCCGTATACATTGACTCGCACGCATTGGAGCATGAAAAAATTTCTGTCAGTGCCGGTATGCGCGGTATGCAGTTGCTACTTTCGCCAAAAGATTTAATTACCGCCGCCAATGCGACTGTTGCAGACTTAATCGCTAACAGCTAATCAGGGAGCAGGGATTAGGGATTAGTAAGTAGTGAGTAGTCAGTAGTCTAAAACCTAAAAGCTAACAGCTAATAGCTAATCAGGGATTAGGGATCAGGGATTAGTCTAAAACCTAACCCCTAAAAGCTAACACCTAGTACCTAATACCTACCCCCTACTCTCTACCCTCTACCCTCTAAAAGCTAACCACTAATAAAATGTTCAATAATCTGCGCGACAATATAAAGCATCATACCGACAGCCGCGCCGCACACAGAGCCGTTAATACGAATCATCTGTAAATCGTCTGAAACTTTTCCCTCTACAAATTCCGTCAATTCTTCATCAGTGAATTTATCAAGGCGTTCGCGAATCATATTCGGAATTTCGCCGTGATATTCTTCCAACATTTCGGCGATAAAATTTTTTACGAATTGGTCAAATTTATATTGAAGGACAGGACTTTTAATGAACTCGTCAATTTTTTCATCAATTAAATTATCCAAAATCGAATACCAAATTTGTTCACTGCGTTTAAGCTCAATGATTCTTCCGGCGGTAGGGTCTTCAACTTTTTCACGGCTGATTTTTTCCAAAATAACGGGTTCGGTTTCACCGCGAATATTTACGTCAATCCAATTTTGAATGTAATCGGCAGGCTTAATTTTTTCATCCAAAATTTCTTTAATCTGTGCATGAAAATTTGTCGTGTCAAATTCAGCGGCGGCGGCTTGTACAAAACGCTTGAACGTCTCCTGCAGACTTTTGGCAGTATCGACGGCTTCATTGTCAACCATGCCTTTTGATTGAAAAATTTTCAGCGTATCGCCGATTTTCTTTTCAACATTTTCATTTAGTATGGATAAAATTTTTTCGTCCGTCAAATTCAGTGAAGACAGCACTAATGCGCGTCCTGCCGAATCGCCTTCATACGCCTCACGCAGGTCGGTAATTTTTCTGTAAATCGCATCCTGCATATGTGGTGACTGCAGAATTTTTTTACCGGTCTGTAAAAGTATGGTCAAAATTTTTCTGCTGTATTTATCCTTAGTGACGACTTTAACTGCGGCGTCGGTAATTTTTTCGGCGTCAAGATTTTTAATTTCATCTTCCAAAATCGGCGTTATGGCGTTGGAAATTGCGCGGCTGTCAGTCTGCGCCAAAAGTTCATTGATAACGTCACGCGCCAGGTATTTCAACTTTTCGCGTCCGTGATTTTTTTCAAGGTAGTCAATCAGCATTTTGGCGGTATTTTCTTCGCGTACGGTCTCCATAATATTTTCCGTGTTCAGAAGGTCACTGCTTACAAATTCTATAATGGCGTCGGTAATGCGTCCGCGATTACGTTTTAAAATTTCCGTGCGATAACTTATGCCGAGCGGCTTGCGAAAAAGCGCGGTAACTGCGAACCAGTCTGCCATGCCGCCGATTGTCGCCGCAATGAAGCCGTGATTTAAAAGCCCTACGATAAATTGTCCGGCGCTTGTAGTGGCAAGATTTATAAGCGGTGAAAGTCCCGGCGTAGTTCCCGCCGCAAGTACCGCGCTTGCCGCCAATGTTGCCGTCGCCTTCATTTTGTTATCCATAGTTTTTAATCCTCACGTACTTTCTGAACTCAAAATTTTTACCGTCAAAATTTTTCATGTCAATCAATTTAAATTCATCTGCGAAGGGTGGGAATTTTACATCAGACATTTTTTCTTCGTCAACAACGGTCAAATAAATTTCCGTCGCGTAGGGTAAAAGCTCGTTGAAAATTTCGCCGCCGCCGATTACAAAGTTTAGGGGGTAGGAGGTAGAGGGTAGAGAGTAGGAGGTAGGGGGTAAAGCCTGCCATAAATCTTCGACGCCGTGAACAATTTCAGCGCCATTGATATTTTGAATACTGCGCGAAAAAATAATATTCCTGCGCGAATCAAGCGGCTTGGCATTGGGAAGTGTCGCCAAAGTTCGCCGACCGTAAATCACCGTGTTATTCAGCGTCAAGGCACGAAAATTTTTCATATCCTCAGCAATGTGAAAAAGCAGTTTGCCTTCGTAGCCGAGACCGAAATTTTTATCGACGCAAGCTATTAATTTTAACTCAAAATCGGACGGACTGCCAAAAATTTTTTCTACCCTTTCGCCGCGCAGATTAAATTTTAACAGTGAAATTTCTGCCAGTGGAATTTTTACGAAGTCACGCTCCATAATATAAGGGTGCGGTACGATTAGGCGCGATGAATTTATTTTTAAGTCGTCGATTAACAAAATATCTATATCAATCGTACGCGCCGCCCAATGTTCGCGCCGCACTCTGCCTAAATCATTTTCAATTTTTTGTATGGCGTCCAAAAGTTCAATCGGTTCAAGCGCCGTACGAATTTTTACTGCCGCGTTGATAAAATCCGGCTGATTCGTGACGCCCCACGCCGCCGTTTCGTAAAATGAAGATACGCGCAGAAGTTCAACGCCGGTAATTTTTTTTATGCGTTCAAGCGCCGTACGAAGAGTTTTTACGCGGTCGCCTAAATTCGCGCCTAATCCTAAATATGCAATCATCGCGCACGGTAAATTTCAACTGCGGCGTCGGAGTAAGTAAATTTTAACGGCGCATTGGGTTTGTGCAAAGTGATTTTCACGCCGTCAACCTGCGCGAAGTCAGATAAAATTTTCTGCGCCAAATTTTCAGCCACGCTTTCAATTAATCTGCGCGGAGTACCGCCTACAACTTCTTCGACGCATTGCAGGATTTTCACGTAGTCAACGGTATCGGCGAAATCGTCACTTTTTCCTGCTGCCGATAAATCTAAATTAAGTTCAACGTCAACATAAAATTTTTGTCCCAATTTCTGTTCTTCGACACTGCAGCCGTGATAGCCGAAAACTTCAATGCCGGTCAAAATCATTTTGTCGCTCAAACTATTTCCTCCTAATCAAAACGTCCGCCATTCTGCACATTTTTGAAATTAATTTTACGTTATGAACGCGTACGATATCGACGCCTTTAGAAATTGCCAGCACGCATACCGCGCCGGTCGCCTCGTCCCTGTCCGCAACGTCAAAACCCGTCGCGTAGCCGATAACGCTTTTTCTGCTGACACCTAACAGCAATGGAATTTCTACGCCGTCCAAATTTTTCAGCTCGCGCAGGTTACGCAGTACGGTTAAATTTTCTTCCTGCGTCTTGCCGAAACCTATACCTGGATCAAAAATAATCTGCGCGGTATTAAAGCCGAAGTTTTTACAGCGTTGCAATGTACGGCGGAAAAAATTTTTTATGTCGGCGATAACATAACCGTCCGAAATATTTTTGTCAAGACCGTTATGCATGGCGATAACCGGCGCGTTAAATTTTTTTGCCACGCTAATCATTTCGTCATCTGCAAGACCGTGAACGTCGTTTATAATGTCCGCGCCTAATTCTAGAGCAACGGCTGCAACTTGCGGCTTGTATGTGTCGATTGAAATAGGTACGCCGAAATTTTTTATCGCAGGGATAATTTTTTCAAGGCGGGCAATTTCGGTATCGGCATCAATCGGCGTAAAGTTGGGACGCGTAGACTCTGCGCCAATGTCGATAATATCCGCGCCGTCTGATATAAGTTTTGCCGCGTGATTTACGGCTGATTCGGGGGAATAAAAAAAACCGCCGTCCGAAAAAGAATCAGGCGTGACGTTTAAAATTCCCATTATCAAAGTTTTATTGCGCGTATCAAAATTTTTGTCGCGCAGTTTTAAATTTAAATTCATTAAAATTTTATCACTACTAACTAACCACTACTCACTACTCACTAACTCACTACTTACTAATCAAAAGAAAAAGCTTACACGTCCAAATAAAGTACGCGTAGTTTCATTGGTGCCGAGCGTTTTACCGTGAAAGTAGCTGACTTTAGTCAAAGTATTTTTGATAGGTGTCCACGACAAAGCGAAGTCAACGCCTTTTTTATTTGAAAGCATCCCGTATGAATCGTACGTCGGCGCGAAGGAAACGTTGTCGCCGGCATATCGGTAAGCAACCTCTGCACCCCAACTGCCTTTCTTGTTGCGATTGGCACCGGCATAAGCAAGCGCGAAATTGTAAGCTTTATTGAAATCGTCCGCCTTAGTATTTTTAGCATATGCGGCACTAAGTTTGAAGTCGCCGAATTTATATCCCGCACCTACCGTAACGATATTGGCTTTATTTTCGTCGCCGTAACCTGCCGCATTTGCAAAGTCATCTGATTTAAAGTAGTGATAACCTGCACCGAAATTGAAACGCTTGCCGTCGTTGTAAAGCAATTCAAGACCGCCGTAACTTGCCGAATCACTTAACCCCATTCTGCTACTGCCGAGTTTCCAACGTCCGCCGTTAAGTTTTGCTTTAAATTTATCGCCGTAAGTCATCTGTACGCCGGAGAAGAAGTCATCCATAATTAGCCCTTCGTCAACGTCCGAATAGAAAGGCATTTTGCCGAGATTAATGCCGAATTTGCCGTAATTGCCCTCTGCATAAATGTACGTTAAAGCCACGTCGCCGGTAGTATCTTCGCTGGGGTCGCCCGACGCAGTAAGACGCGCCTTAGCCTTCCAATGGTCGCTAATTGTCGCGGTAGGGAAAAGTCTTAATTGAACTTGATTTTTTGAAGTCTTTTCATCGTCGCCGCCGTCAACATTGGTTTTATTATTCCAATAACGGTAACGCAATTCGCCCGTCCAAACTACTTTATCTGAATGAGCCTCAAGGTCTTCAATGCGTACGCCGAGACTGTCAAGCTCTGCGCGGAACTCAATACAAAGATTTAAGATATCGTCCAAAACTTTTCGGTCAACCGTCGCACCGTTGCTGAGTTTGAAAGGAACTACTGTACCGTCAACAACACGACGAACGCCGCTGTTATCGATAAAGGTCCATTGATGACCGCGAAGTTGAATCGCGAAGGGGCTTGATTCGCCTTCAATACGTGCAAGCGTCTTTGCTATCATCTGCGCCATTTCATAACGCGTGATATTTCGTCCGCCGACAAATTTGCCGTTTAAGCTGGCATCTGAATTGTCATAACCTGTGATAATTCCCGCCTCTGCCAATTCAGTTACGGAATGATAAGCCCAATGGTGATTGTTTACATCGCTGAAAGGATTTTGTGCCGCAAATGAAGTTGGCGTGCTACTGAGCATGACGGCTGATGCCAACGCCGATACAAGGATTTTCTTCAAAGTAACGCCTCCTAAAATTTTGTGTTTAATTGACGTTAAACCGTCGCAAATGTTATCATAGAAAAAAATTTTTTTCAATTAAATTTTTGCGTGTTTAATGTTAAGTAAAAGTTCAAAGAAAGCTGGAATATTAACGTGAAAAGAAATTCAAAAATTTATGTTGCTGGACATCGCGGCATGGTCGGTTCAGCTATCGTACGCGAATTGAAAAAGCAAGGTTACGAAAATATCATAACTCGGACGCACGGTGAATTGGATCTTTGCAGACAGGCGGAGGTTGAAAAATTTTTTGCTACAGAAAAGCCGGAATATGTATTTTTAGCGGCGGCTAAGGTCGGCGGCATTGGTGCAAATTCAAAAGCACCTGCAGATTTTATGTACCAAAACATGATGATTGAAATGAACGTGATTAATGCCGCGTGGCAGAATCAGTGTAAAAAATTACTATTTCTCGGCTCGTCATGCATTTATCCAAAATTTGCGCCGCAACCTATGCCGGAGAGTTGCCTTTTGACTTCGGCGCTTGAGCCTACAAATGAAGCTTATGCGCTTGCTAAAATTTCCGGCTTGAAATATTGCGCGTACCTTAATCGACAGTACGGCGCTGATTTTATTTCGGTTATGCCTACTAATCTTTATGGATCGAATGACAATTATCACCCGTTGCACAGTCACGTTTTACCCGCGCTTATTCGGCGTTTTCACGAGGCTAAAGTTGCCAATGCACCGTCGGTGACTTGTTGGGGTGACGGTAGTCCCATGCGTGAATTTTTATTTGTTGATGACCTGGCTGATTTATGCATTTTTTTGATGAACAATTACAGCGGCGATGAAACGGTAAACGCCGGTACCGGCAAAGAAATTTCAATTAAAAATCTTTCAGAACTCGTTGCAAAGATTATCGGCTATGAAGGCGAAATTCTTTGGGATACGTCAAAGCCCAACGGTACGCCGCGAAAACTGCTTGACGTGTCGAAGGCAAAAAATTTAGGTTGGACGTACAAAACGGATCTTGAAGACGGAATAAAATTAGCGTATGAAGATTTTTTAAATAATCCCATGCGTGCTGAGCGTTGATTAAGGAGAAGAATAATGACAAAGTTACATTTAGGTTGCGGCGAAAAATTTTTGCCCGGATACGTTCATGTTGACGCGCGTAAATTTCCGCACGTCGATTATGTTACTGACAAGTTGGATAACTTGAATATGTTTGCCGATAATTCGGTTGAAGAAATTTACGCTTGTCATGTATTAGAGCATTTTCCGCGTTCAGCCATGAGAAGGGGGGCAGGAAGTACTCTTTGAATGGTACAGAGTTTTAAAAACTTCCGGCATCCTGCGAATTGCCGTACCGAATTTTGAAGCCATTGTCGAGGAGTATTTGTCCTCAAAAAATTTGGAACTTATCATGGGACTTCTTTACGGCGGACAAAATTACGAATACAATTTCCATTATCAAGCTTACGATTTTAACCGGCTTTCTGATTTATTGAAAGAAGTAGGCTTTTCCAAAATTGAACGCTATGATTGGAAAGATTTTTTACCGCCTGATTATGACGACTTCAGCAGAGCTTACTTGCCGCATATGGACTTTGAGAAAGGTCGATTGATGAGTTTAAACGTTATCGCGATAAAATAATTTTGAAAGGATATCAACTTGAATATAATTTTACTCTCCGGCGGCAGCGGTAAAAGGTTATGGCCGCTGTCAAATGAAATTCACTCCAAGCAGTTTGTAAAAATTTTTCAAGGCATTGACGGCTACGAATCAATGTTGCAACGTACGCTTAGACAAATTTTTACAATTCCCGCGCAGGTTACGGTTACCGTTTCCACTTCCTCCGCGCAGGAAAAAGTTTTGAAAAAATATCTTCCTGCCAACGCCGATACTTCCGCCGAGCCATTCAGGCGAAATACTTTCCCCGCAATAGCGTTGACTGCCGCGTACTTGCGCGACGTGAAAAAAATTGACGCCGATACGCCGATTATAATTTGTCCCGTCGATCCGTACGTTGACGATAATTTTTTTGCGCACTTCTCAGCTTTAGAAGATTTGATAAAAAATTCTGCGGCAAATTTAATTCTTCTCGGCATAAATCCAACTTATCCCAGTGAGAAGTACGGTTACATAATGCCCGCGTCTAAAGATGAAGTTAGCGACGTTGCCGAATTTAAAGAAAAGCCCGACCTTGCGACGGCGGAAAAATATATTTCGGAAGGCGGCTTGTGGAACGGCGGAGTTTTCGCATGCAAAATTTCATACGTACTTGATAAAGCCCGCGACATTTTGAAATTCGATTCGTACAGCGAACTTTTGCAAAATTACGCCGAACTGCCGGATATAAGCTTTGATTATGCCGTTGTCGAGCATGAAAAAAATATTAAAGTCGTACGTTACACCGGCGATTGGAAAGACGTGGGCACATGGAACACCTTGACAGAAGTAATGTC
>CAJOKY010000051.1 GCA_905235425.1 uncultured Selenomonadaceae bacterium | reverse complement strand
TTCAAATTTTTAAAGATGACAAGTCGAAAATCGATGTCGGGAACAAAATTTTTCGTAGTCAGTTTGAAATTTCGCCTCGTCTGTGATACCTTGCTGAGCCAGTTCACCGAGATTTTTAATTTTGACTTTCGGAAACATATGGTCAACGTCAACCGTCGCCAAGTCAACCTTGCCGTTGTACAAAATCGTCAGCGCCATTAAAACATTTTTCTTGTATTTATACGTGATATTCATCAGCGCGTTAATCAATTCGTCGGAAATTTCATCAGCCGATTTATCATTGGCGTCGAGCATTTCAAAAATCGGAAAACTTTCGTGACTATCATTAATGCTTTTACGAAATTTTATCAACGTGGCGTCGGTGCCGGAACTGAAAATGCCGTTAAGCGTCACGGCTGATTTAATTGCCGTCGCCATTTTATCCCATTCGTCACGCATTTTTTTCATACGTTGCGGCTTGAAATTTTCAATTTTAAATTTAATGCTGTTTTTGTCATTGGAGTTTTCTACGTCAAAATCTTTCAACTGCGCGGTTATCAAAGAAATAAGCAGTTCGGAAAGGTCAACCGGCTTGCCGCCGTTGTTAATGCGTACAAAAATATTTAAAACCTCGTCAAGGCTTTTACTGCTTTCAAGGTGATATTCAATTACCGGCTTTGTGTTAATAAATTCCCACAGGTAATATAAAATGTCGTACGGCAACGCCTTATACACATTAGTATTTTCATCTACAAGTTTTTTATGTTTCATAAGAAAAGACGCGATATCGTTGCCTTTAAATGTGAGAATTTTACCGACTTCAAACCAAGATGTTTCGTCGTCGCATTTTTTAGCGTCATCTTCTGTCAAAAATTTAAATTCGTAGACGTTATCCAATCCCGCGTCGTCGTCGCCAACATCGCTGTCTGCGTTGATTTTAAGTAGGTTGAGAGTATGTTCATCTTCTTCCGGTACTTCCCAAAACAAAAATGAACTTATCGGAAAACCGCGTAATAAGCTGTCAAAAAGTGTTTCAATTTTTTTAGCTTCCCATACGAAACCGCGCTGTATCGTAGGCAAAAGGAATTGTCTTTTTTCAACGCCGCGAATTAAATTTGCTATTGTCAATTCCTTCAAAATTATTTCCTCCTGTTTATATTATATCTGAAAAATAAAAAAAAGTCCCGACCTTAGCCGAGACTTGAAGTTAGTATTTTAAATTTTATTAATCTCCGCCGCCGTCGCCACCGTCACTATCGCCGCCATCCGAATCATCGCTTGAATCGTCATCAATATCATTGTCCGAATCATCATTTATATCGTCATCAACTTTTTTATCATCGTCATCGTGATCGGGTTTTGGTACAACGGAAATATTAGTGTAAAGGTACGTGTCAATTTCCGTCGTAATGTTGACGCTGTCTTTTTGCAGGTATTCTTGAGCCTCCTGCGCGATTTTGAGATTACTCATTGAATCAATCAAAGATTGACGGAAAAAGTACGCGATAACAAGCGCAATTACAATCGCTATAATTAATGCCATTGCAATATCCCTATTTTTAATTCTTAATTCTTAATTTTAACTACGGTCTCGGTTTGCCGCATTCCGCGCAGAATTTACCTTTGTTTACAGCGCCACATTCGCAAGTCCACTCGTCGGACGCAGGTTTAGGCTTGCCGCACTCGGAGCAGAATTTACCGGTATTCGTCGCGCCGCATTCGCACTTCCAGCCGGTAGCCGGTGCAGGTTTTTTAGCGCCGCAGTTCATACAGAAATTGCCGCGATTGCCTTCGTTGCCGCAAGCAGGACATTTCCAAGTAGGCGGTTGATTCTGCGTTTGCTGTTGCTGTTGTTGTTGAGCCATTGCAAAAAGGTTAGCCGCATTTACGCCGCCTGCCTGTTGCGCCATACCCATGCCCATGAATCCCGTCATAGCACCTGCAGTGTTATTAGCCGCCGCCTGCATGGCGCTAGCCTGCGCGCCGGTTAAATGCGCCGCCGCCATTGCAGGATTTCTCAACGCGCCGTTACGTTGCATTTCCTTAATCATTGCGGCATCTTCTTCACTCGCGCTTACGTTGGACACGCCGAAAGATACCACTTGCAAGCCGCGCAGTTCGCCCCACTTTTTGCTTAAAACTTCGTTAAGTGCGTCGGCAATTTCCTGCGTATGACCCGGCAGAGCGCTGTAGCGAATACCCATTTCAGAAATTTTTGCAAAGGCAGGTTGCAACGCCGTCATCAATTCGGTTTTCAACTGCGCATCAATTTCCGAGCGGTTATAAGTTTCCGTGACATTGCCGCAGACATTAGTATAAAACAGAATCGGATTTACAATTTTGTAGCTGTACGAGCCGAAACATTTTATCGCAATGTCAACGTCAAGACCGATATTATAATCGACGACGCGGAAGGGTACAGGCGTAGGCGTGCCGTACTTGTTGCCTACAATTTCTTTCGTGTTAAAATAATAAATACGCTGATCTTTGCCGGTATCGCCGCCAAAAGTGAAACGTCTGCCGATTTCGTGAAATACGGCTTGAATATTTGCCGCAAGAGAGCCGCCGGAAAAAAGCGAAGGCGCGGTACTTTTATCGTACGTGTATTCGCCTGGCTCCGCGCAGAAGTCTACAACTTTACCCTGTTCAACAATCATCATGCACTGACCGTTATTTACGGAAATGACAGAACCGTCCGTGATAATGTTATCGTCGCCGGAATTTGAACTCCAACTGTGACTTTTGCGACGATGACCTTTCGCCACCAAAATATCCGAACCTAAGCTGTCACAATAAAATAATTCTTTCCACTGATCACCGAGTACACCGCCTGCCGCACTCAATGCCGCTTGAATTAACCCCATTTTTTAATCCTCCAATTACAAAAATTTTATAGTTAATTCTTGACGTTACATATTTTTTCCTGCACTGCCAAAAAAAGCGCCGATAAAAAAAGATTTTCGCCCTTAGTGTAGAATTACAGTTACAGAAAAGCTACTTGACTTAAAAAGGAGATGAACGATTTGGAATTAACTGCTGAAGAGAAAAAAATTTTGGAGCAGACTTATGGTAAACAGATTAGCAATTCGTCAGGATATACTCCCAATCAAATCGAAAAAATTGTAGAGTTGACGCCGGAAGAAAGCCGATTTTTTGCGCAGAAACATTTTATATCGCCGTATTTTTCAGTGCAGATGCTTTACAAGGTTGAAGGTGAAATTACACCTATTCGATTTAGCCGCGTCATTAAGGATATGGTTGTATCGGATGAAATTTTTCGCTCAAATTTTTGTGACGTAGATGACAAGATTGTTAAAGTGGTTTTCGCTGAGCGCCGTAACCTTCCCGAAGTTTCCTACCGCACCTTCGCGCAGACTGAAGATGATGAAATTGATGAAACTTTGACGACGATAATGGAGGCAGACAGACGCGTAAACTTTGACTTGAAACGCGGGAATTTAATTCGTTTTTCAATTTTCAAAACAAGTCATTCAGAATTTGCCGTACTTGTCACCATGTCGCAACTTATCGCGAATCATTTTGACGCCAAAACTTTTTTCCCTGCGGCATTGGAAATTTCAAGCTACAAGCGCGTACAAAAAGCCACGACGTTAAATCAGCCTCAACATATGGAAGGCGCTATCCGTGACTACTGGTCGCGTGTATTAAAAGATTTGCCGCCATTGCCTACTTTGCCTTATGCCAAGCCTTCAAATGCGCCGTACAATCCAAAAGCTTTTCGTGAAAATATTCCTGCCGACATTTTGTCAGACCTGCGCGAAAAATCAAAGTCTAGCCGCGTCATGTTGATGAGCATTTTGCAGAGTGCGTGGGGCTTTTTCCTTCAAGCTATGCGCGGCTTAAATGACGTGATATTCTGCCAAATCGGCTTGAATTCAAAAGGCGGCGACAATTTCTCGTTGAACGTCATTCCAGTGCGTCAAAAAAGTCCCGGTTCAATGACTGTTGAACAGATTATCACGCAACAATTTCGTCAGCTTATGGTATCTCAACCCTACGGCTTTTTTGATTGGGACGCATTGCAGAAATTGACTAAGGGCAAAAGTTTTGATCACTACTTAAGCTTTCTTGACTTCACCGGCACGCAGACTGCCACTTATACTGAATCGAAGGCAAGCACTGAAGGTACGCTTGTAGCAAATAATTCATGGGATCCGCAGGGTATGAAACTCGGCGTATATTTCCAATACGCGACAACCAGTCTTTCGATAACATTTCTGTATGACGCCAACAGATTCTTTAAACATATCGGTGAACGTTTCGCAAAAATATTTAATGTGGTTCTGCGCGAAATTTTGGTACATTGGCATTCGCCTTTCTTTACGTTTAGCGAAAAGCTTGTGCGTCAAATAAAAATTGAAGTCGAACAGGATACGGAAATTCACGGCAGGGACGACAGAAAAATTATTGATGACTTTATCATAAGAAATCCCATTCTGCAGGGAAGTGGTTCCGGTATGGTTGCATTTTTTGCTGACAGTGCGCAACTCTTTTCAAAATTTGAAGGCGACAGAATTTACGGTGAAATTTTGGATAAAAATTTGGTATTTGTCGTGGAAGGCAAGGTAGCTCGCAGTTTGGATACAGGCGACGGCTGGTTTAAGACACTGGATATAATTTCAGCCGGCGGTTGGATTAATGAAAATGTTTTTTTGGAAAAACGCCGCACGATTATTTCTGCCGCAGTTTTGACCGAGCAGGCGAAAATTTTAACCATACCGCTTGAAAAAGCTGAATCACTTTTCCTAAAACACCCCGACAATATAAAACCTTTCTTCGCACACCTTTTAAAACAAATGGAAAAATACCAAGTACTTTGGTCGAAGAGCTAATTGGGAGGCATAAGATTTTGGCTGATAATTACCGCGCAGAAGTTGGGCATATAAATTTTTTGAACGTTTTGCCGCTGAATTATTTTTACGCAACCTGCGGCGCGAAAGATTTTAATTTAACTTTAGGCGTCCCCGCCTTAGTCAATGAAAAAATTAAAAATAACTTGCTTGACGTTAGCTTAATGTCGTCTATCGAATACGCGCGGCAAAGTAAAAATCTCCTGCTTGTACCGAAAATTTGTATTCGCGCAGAAGGCAACGTCACGAGCATAATTTTACTTTCAAAAAAGCCGATTGATAAACTTGACGGCGAAAGAGTCGCGATAACGGCGAAGTCTGCAACGGCGCATTGTCTGTTGAAAATAATTTTGGCTGAAAGTTACAACGTCAAGCCGGAATATGTGGTAGAAAATTTAAATGTGGAAAATCCCGTGCCTGCAGATGCAACCGCCGCGCTTTTCATTGGAGACGAGGCGCTTTACCTGCACCTGCACCGACAGGAAAAATTTTTTTATTACGATTTAGGCAATGAATGGCAGAAGCTTACCGGCTTACAAATGGTTTACGCGGTATGGGCGGCGCGAAAAGATTTTGTACGCAACTATCCTGCACTTTTTCAAAAAACTTGCAAAATGATTTATGACGGTTTAAAATTCGGTCTGCAAAATAAATCGGCGGCAATAAATTCAGTTTTAAAAAATGTACCGTTCACCTTCGCGGAGTTGGATAAATATTTGGGCGGCGTCATCAAGTGGGACTTGACATCAAACGGCATTGACGCGCTGAAAGTTTTTTACAATCTCGCGCAGAAAAATAATTTATTGCAAGAAGTTCCACACTTCGCGCCGCAGGAGGTTTTTTATGAAACTTTTGGAGACGGCAGGCAGAGTTAATCGCGCACCGTATATCGGCTACACAATCGGTATGAATGTGGCGGCGGTAATTCTTTTTATAGCGTTACTTGTAGTGATGATACCGTTTTTGCCGGCGGACGGCGACATTGACGATATCGATATGGCGGCGTTTGAATCGGCGGCGGTGCTTGCAATCTGCGTGGTTATGTTCCTTTTCGTCGTAATATCAACCATTCTTTATGTGACGCTGTCAATACGGCGCCTGCACGATTTAGAAAAGGACGGTATGTTTGTATTACTGGCATTTGTTCCGACGGTAAACTTTATTTTTTGGTTATATCTTTGCCTTGTAAAGGGGACTGACGGTCCTAATCAGTACGGCGAAGACCCTTTGGGGAATTGAAAATTAGCGATTAACAGATAATCAGGGAACAGGGATTAGGGAGCAGGGATTAGCTAAAAGCTAACAGCTAACCGCTAACAGCTAATCACTAACAGCTAACATTATTATTGTGAGGAAAAACTTATGACATTAACATTTGAAGGCAGACTGAATCGCCAACCGTACATAATCGGTTACTTAACCGTATCTATAATTTCCGGCATCATAACATATTTGACCAAAGACTCTACATCTACATTAATAAGTATTTTTGCCGGCATAATCGGTATATTGCTTTGCGCTGTTACTTTGTCGCTGATAATCAGACGCCTGCACGATTTAGATAAAAGCGGCTGGTTTGCGCTTATCTTTATCATTCCGTTAATAGGGTTTCTTTTTAGTTTGTATCTTATGTTTGCAAAGGGGACTGACGGTTCTAATCAGTACGGTGCAGATCCTTTAATTAGGTTTTAGCTATTAGCTGTTAGGTTTTAAAAACTAATCGCTAATGGCTAACAGCTAATCGCTAATGGCTAACAGCTAAAATATTTTCTTGCCGTCGAAGAATTTTAGAGTTAAAATAAGAAAAAAATTTTTCGGAGGGATGATTTTGGGAACGTTTGAAAGATTTAAAGACGCGCTTAAAAACGGCACTGTCACTCCCGAAGGCGGAGAACAATTATCACCACAGCTTAAGTACGATTACTTGGCGGCAGTTCATACTATGGAGCAACTTTTAAATCTTGATAAAGAATTTAAAAATCGCAAGAAAAATCGTGATCAACTTTTGGAAAAAATTTCTAGCAGTTGCAAAATGTCTTTGAAAAAGCTTGTTGACAGTGAAGAGGCTATTACTTTAAAGCAACTTGACGCGGCGATTAAAGGTCTGCAGGAATGCCGCATTGAAATTTTGAAAATTGAACACTCGGAACATATCGACGCGAAATTATCAAAGATTATCGCGGACGGCGTTTCGGCAGGACGTTAAAATTTATTTTTAACTGCGAACTAAAAAAGACGTTCATCAAAACGGTGAGCGCCTTTTTTAATTTAGAATTTATAATTAAGAATTAAGAATTGTCAAGTTTGAATTGAAATATCTTGCGTCGTTTGAAACTTCCCTTTCAATCCAACTCGGTAACTCTACAATTTCTTCCGCGCAGGTCAATTCCACTTCCGCCAATACTAAGCCGTCCAACCTGCCTTTGAATACGTCAACTTCCCAAATATGCCCCGCGTGTTCGACTTTGTAGCGGACTTTCTCCAAAACATTCGGTGTACACATTTTTAAAAGCTCTTGCGCGTCGTCAAGCGGAATTTTATATTCAAATTCCTGCCGCACAATTCCGACGTTAGCGCTTTTTATCGTGAGAAAGCCGCGTTCGCCTTTTATCCTTACGCGCACTGTCCGCGCAGGTTCAGTACATAAATAGCCTTGAGAAATTTTTTCGCCGCCTTGCAAAATCTGCGCGGGAATTTTTTTTGCGTCGACTAAAAATTTACGTTCAATTTCCAATGCCATTACAGATAATCCGCCAAAGATACCGGCAAAATTCTGCCGCCGAGTGACAGAGCCATATTGTAAAGCGAAGTCATTTCCATAAGGCGCGTGGCAAGCTCGGCAACGTCCGTACCCGTCGTGTTTGTGATATCTTCGGTGATAACATCGCCTTGCGTTTCCAACATACTTGAAACATTGGTGTAAAGTTGAAGTCTTGCACCTATGGTAGACTGCGCGAGGAGCATATTGTTATGAGCGGCATTTGAAAGTGTCACGCCGTCCGAATTAAGCCATGGAACATCTTCTTTTAAAATCTGCCCGTGCACCGTCAAAAGATTATTCAAATATGCCGAGCCCGATCTTTCATTGCCGGAGGCGTCATTGTCGAAGAGGTCAAAGCCGAAGGCGTCTTCACCAGTCACGTTTACAACGTCGCTTATCATATCAGTTGCGCCGTTTTCTTTAACCATTGAAATATGTTTGAAGTCGCCGTTGTATGTGACAATTTTTTGGCTTATCGTGACGAAAGAAAGTGACACATCCGAAGTAACTGCATTGCCATCTGAGTCGGTTGTAGGATTGCCATCGGCATCCAGTACGGGAACACTAACTTTAAGTTTCGTTGTATCCGTGCCATCTATTAATATGCCTTTTGAATTGAAATATTTAGCTACGGTAAATTCATCTGCCTCCGGATTTTTAACGTCTTTGGCAATGGTTACCTCTGAATAAATTCCTTCGTCAAGCAGTTTTTTGGTTACGGAATATTTGGATTCTTCATTATCCATTTCAGCTTGAGCCGCCGCCGCAACTGTTGCATCGGTAGACGCCGCCGCAGTTTCCATATCTTCTACATATTCTTTAGCAGATTTAATGTTGACAAAATCCAACGTTTGTAATTGTTTATAATCTTCGTCAACAAACTGCCTTCTCAAAAGATCGCCGCTTTCCGTATCAAGATAATATGTTTTACCGGCGTCATCTTTCAACTGAATCATTTGGTAGACAAAGGAGTCACCTTCGCTAATGTGATTTTTGAAAAATTTGGTCTGCGCAGTGTCAAGGGTTTTCAGTACGCCGCGATTAAAATAATCCTCCGACAATACAAAAGGCTGGGTAGTGTCTCTTTGTCCTGAAAAAACGTAGCGATCACCTTGTTGCCTGTTGCAAAGTGAAAGAACCTCTTCAATGCCGGAATACATTTCTTTAGCAATAGCCTCATAATCGGAGCTTGTATTGGTAGTAACGGCGGCTTGAATAGTTTTTGCGGCAAAAGTTTGCGCAATGCTTACCATGTTTGTAAGTGTGGCGTCTTCGGTATTCATAAATGAAATGGCGTTTTTCACGTCCTGCTGATACTGGTTATTTTCAAATTGAGTGACATTATAGCGAAGGAGTTTTGCATATTCTTCGGGATTGTCACTGCCGCGATGAATATGGGTACCGTCCGCCTGCTCCATAAGGTCTGCTTGCTTTTTATAAGCCCTGTTCAATGCTGTTTTGTAATTGTACATGTACTGAAGGCTGCTCATTCGGATTGTCATAAAATTTGGCGCAACCCCCGCAGATTGCGCCATCACCTTCCTTTCAATGAATTAGTGAGTAGTAAGTAGTAAGTAGTGAGTAGTGAGTAGTAAGTAGTGAGTAGTGAATAGTTAGTAGTGAATTCTTAATTAAATTTATCTTCCTACCGCGCCGGTATTGCTTACGAGTCTTTCAAGGCATTCATCCATTGCATTAAGGCAACGTGAACAAGCCACAAAGGCTTTTTGATACTTAATCATATTGGTAAGCTCTTCGTTCCAGTCAACACCCATTGTAGAGTCGCGCCAGTTTCTAGCCTGTGTTACTACCGCCTCTTGCTGTTCAATGCGTGTATCGCCGTCCGCCGCCTCAACTGCAAGCCGCGTCGCCATAGAAATATAGTAATTGTTTATACTCTTGCCGCCTATTGAGTTAATGCCGTCCCAATCTTGATATCGATTTATGATGAAAGAATTTGATCTTCCTACCGCCGTTATTGTTTCATACGGCATATTGAAAAGTTCGCTTAAAAATACGGCGTTGGTACCGTCGCCTGTTCTGTCGTTCCAATCTACCATACGGCTTAAGTACGTGTCGGAGTCGGTAACAACTTTGGTGTAGGACGTAAATTCGGAATAGTTGTTTTGATCGTCATAAGCCGTAGCCGCCGCCAAGTACATATAGCCTTCAGGCGTATCAAGTTTGTAGTTTAACTGCAACTCTTCAATAATCGCCGAGCCGGTTAATCGCCGCTTGACGCCGTCCAAGCCCACAGCCTCAACAACATTTGTATCCCAGTCAGCGTCGTAGCTGTAGGTGTAGAAATTGTTGTCATTGCCGAAAAAGTTTATCGTGTCGGGAACTTTAACTGTATCGCTGTCAGCAATGGCAGTGTTCTTTAAAACTTTTTCCGTTGAATCCAATGAAATTTTATAATGCCCCGTGCCGTCCTCAATATGTTTATAATAAACAGTGCCGTCAAGCTTTGTATCGGTATCAAAATTGCCGGCAGGTACAGTTGTAGTTGTAGTTGTGCCATCGCTTGCAGTGGTAGTAACAGTTTTAGTTTCGGTTGTCAATTCGTAGTAGTAAGTGCCTTCAATGCGGTTTACTTCAAAATCGCCCTTGCCTTCGCCAACGTAGTAGCATCTGTACGCGCCGGGTATGTTATTACCATTCGCGTCTTGATACATCAAATTGGTACCGTTCGCAGCCTTAAGACATTTATAACTGCCCATAGTGTTGCCGACGTACCTGTATACCGAGTGGGTATCGCCGTTTGAATCGGTAGCAATATCTCCGCTCGTAGTTGTAGCCGTCTCTTCAATCATGGTAGTTAAAGCCTTCGTGCCGCCGCGCATATCGTAGCCTTGACGGTGCTGATCGTTAAAAGTCGTCAAGAAAAATCCCGCAATGTTGGCTAAATCTTTTATGTAGGATTTACACGTTTCAATGGACTCCATATTGGCTTTTAAAATACCGTTAGCCGGCAGAAATGCCACACCGCTTTCCTTGATAACGACGCTGTGATCTTCAACGCCGTAGTCTATGCCGAAATATTTACTTTCAATGCTCGGCGAAAGTGCCAAATGCAACCTGTCAACGCCACTGACAAAAGTCGTACCGCCGCTGGTGACTTGATAATTTCCAAATTCGTCTTCGTGAACTTGTACCGGCATGTATGTTGCCAACCTGTCAACAAGAAGGTCGCGTTTATCACGAATATCATTTGCCGACGCGCCGGTAGATTCGTAGGATACAACCAATTTATTGGCTTCGGTAAGTCCTTGCAGTATATC
>CAJOKY010000050.1 GCA_905235425.1 uncultured Selenomonadaceae bacterium | reverse complement strand
TTTTGAAATGGCTAAAGATTTTGCACCGATTGATCCGAACACCGTACCGAATACATACTTGAAATATTATCTTTGCCAAGACGAAGTTGTTAAACATTCCAATCCCGAACATACCCGCGCTAATGAAGTTATGGAAGGGCGCGAAAAAATTATTTTTACTGAATGCCGCCGAATTAAAGAAGCCGGCACGGCTAAAGATACAACGATTGAAGTCGATGGACACGCATCGTTTATCGTCGACCTTGCAACGGCGATTGCTTTCAACACAAAAGAAAATATGCTGTTGATTGTCGAGAACAAAGGCGCGATTAGAAATTTCGACCCGACCGCGATGGTTGAAATTCCCTGCATTGTTGGAAATCAAGGTTCCGAGCCGCTTGTCGTCGGAGACATTCCGCAATTCCAAAAAGGGCTTATGGAGCAACAAGTTTCCGTTGAAAAATTGGCGGTTGACGCTTGGATTGAACATTCTTACATCAAACTTTGGCAGGCGTTGACGCTTTCAAAGACAGTTCCTAGCATTCGCGTTGCTAAATTGATTTTGGACGACTTGATTGAAGCTAATAAGGGCTATTGACCTGAACTTAAATAATTTTAAAATGATTTAACACGTCTTAAGAGGAGGTGCGCGGCGACTTTCATTTAACGTTGAGAGCCGCCGCAATTTTTATGAAAAATTTAAAATGGTGGCAAAAAACTGCTGTTTATCAAATTTATCCAAAAAGTTTTATGGATACGACAGGTAGCGGCACGGGCGATATTGTCGGCATTACTCAAAAGTTGGATTATCTCCAAAAGTTAGGAATTGGTGCAATTTGGTTGACGCCGATTTATCCTTCTCCGCAAGTTGATAACGGCTACGATATTGCAGACTACACGGCGATTGACCCTGCTTACGGCACAATGGCTGACTTTGAAAATTTAATTTCTGAAGCCGATAAACGCGGAATAAAAATTGTTATGGATTTGGTTTACAATCACAGTTCCGAAAAAAATTCTTGGTTTATTGAATCGAAATCAAGTCGAACTAATCCAAAAGCTGATTGGTACATTTGGCGTGACGCTAAAGCTGATGGCAGTGCGCCTACAAATTGGCGCGGAATTTTCGGCGGCAGTGCTTGGAATTGGTGTGAGGAAAGACAGCAATATTATCTGCATACCTTCGCGGTTCAACAACCTGACTTGAATTGGGAAAATCCTGAAGTTCGTCAAGCACTTTATGACGCGGCAAATTTTTGGCTTGATAAAGGTGTCGGCGGTTTCAGAATCGACGCGATAACATACATAAAAAAGCCGGCTGAATTTGTCGATGGCGAGCCCGACAACAAAGACGGCACGGTTGCTATTCACAAGATGACTGCGAACACTCCGGGAATTTTGTATTTTCTGCATGAGTTCAAGAAAAAAGTTTTTGACGGTCACGATATTTTTACCGTCGGCGAGGCTAACGGCGTTGCGGCTGAAGAGCTTAATCAGTGGGTCGGCGACGACGGCGTTTTTGATATGCTGTTTGAGTTTAGTCACTTGACATTGGCTTTCACTGACGGCGAAATTTGGTGCTATCCGCGCAAATGGAAATTGACAGAATTTAAAAAAGCGTTGTCCGACAGTCAAATTGCGACTAAAGAAAATGGTTGGTGTCCTATATTTTTTGAAAATCACGATCAGCCGCGTTGCATGAATCATTTTATGCCGGAAGGTGCGGACTCGATAAAAGCCGTGAAAGCCTTTGCAAGAATTTTGATGACGCTTAGAGGTACGCCATTTATTTTTCAAGGGCAGGAACTCGGTTTCACAAATGTAGCGTGGGATTCTATTGAGCAGTATAACGACATTTCTTCGCGCGGTCAGTATGAACTTTCATTGAAAGAAGGTTTCACGTCGAAAGAGGCGATGGACTTTGTGCATTTCTTCAGCCGAGACAGTGCAAGAACGCCGATGCAGTGGACTTCGGGAGAAAATGCCGGCTTTACTTCAGGAAAATCTTGGTTGCCGATTCACGACGATTATAAAACCTGCAATGCTGAAGTTGAGGACAAGGACGCGGATTCGGTGCTGAATTTTTATCGCAAGTTCAATGCTTTCAGAAAAGACAGTGAAGTTCTCATGCACGGCGATTATGAAGAACTTTTGCAAGATGATGAAAATATTTTTGCATTCGTGCGTTCACTCGGCAACAAAAAAATTTACACGCTGGTGAATTTCACGCCGGATAAAGTTTCATTCGACGCAGGATTTTTGAACAAGGCTAAAAAAATTTTCGGCAATTATTCCACTACCGAAAAAGGAATTTTGCAATCAACTGAAGCAGTAGTTTATGAGGAGGAATTTTAATGAAGATTGCGGCAAGTGATTACGACGGAACTTTATTTCGCAATGGAACAATCAGCCCAAAGACTGTTGAAGGAGTTCATGTTTGGCGGTCGGCGGGAAATAGATTCGGCATGGTTTCCGGTCGAGATTATGGCATGCTTGTGCCGCAACTCAAGCATTACGGCGTTGAATATGATTTTGTAACTTGCAATAACGGCGGCATAATTCGCGATAAGGCTGGCAATATACTTTATCAAGCCAATATCGACAGTCAAACGCTTAAAGCAATTTCGCTTGAACCGATTGTGAGAAAATCTTTTCACTTTGCATTTTCAACTAAAGATACAACGTACCTTTGCCACGACTCCGAAGGTTCATGGATTGTGCGCGAGGCTGAGGAGTGGGATTTTCAGATAACAAAAATTGCTGAGTCTGAAATTGAAAATTTGCAAGGTATTCACCAATTTTCTTTGGGATTTAAAACGCCGGAGCAGTCAAGTGAATGTGCTGAAATTTTGAACAAAAATTTTGGCGAAAAAATTCGCGCTTATCCAAACATAGGTAGCGTTGATATTACGCCGCTTGGAATAAGCAAGCGTCAGGGGTTAGAAACTTTGCTGAAAACTATGAATTGGCAAAATAGCAAGCTTTACGTTATCGGCGACGAGATAAACGATTTGCCGATGATTAAGGCTTTTGGCGGTTACACGGTCAACACTGCTCGCGACGAAATAAAATCTCAAGCGAAAAAAGTTTTTGACGATGTAGGCGCGATGTTAAGATTTTTCCTTTGAGTCTTGATTTTGAACGTAAATTCTGTAGTTCACATACCAAATTTCAAGCAAAAGAAAATATGTAAACATTGATTTGAACGAAATTTGTTCAGGTGAATTAATCGGAAACTCTTTGGAAAAAATGTAAAGATTTTCTGTCGAACAACTTGCAAGCGTATTTTCATGAAATGTTGTGATTGAAATTAGCGGAATGCCTTTTAATTGAAGTTGTTGAGAAAATTCCGTGACATAATGCGATTCACCGCTCAACGAAACAAAAATAAACAGATCGTCTTTATTGGCGGTTTTGAGTGCGGAATAAAATTCATCCTCGCCGCCGATGTCGCAAATCAAAACGCTGTCGTAAAAAAATAATCTTTGCAACTCACGAACAACATTACTTTGAACACATCCCGACGCGAAAGCAAAAACTCGATTGGCTTCATGCATTAAGCGGCTTGCGTTATCATAATTTCTTTTCATCAAGTTTTTCCTAATTTTTGAGCGAATCGGACAATCGTCGTACTCGACACGCAACATTTTTTAGCCAAGTCGTGTATTGAAATGTGTCGCATTTGATTGCGATGATTTAAAATAAACTGTAAAATCATTAAATCAGTTTGATTTAAAAATTTTTTGTGCCGATTGACAATTTCTTCAAATTTCAAATTTTTTCCCTCCCGTAGAGAAAAGTTTTTTTGCGGACAATTTCGATTAAAATATCAAAATTATTTTATATTGTCCTTGAACTCCTCACCATCTATAAAGGCGGAAGATTCTTGAAAAATTTGTCAAAAGACCTTATAATTTTTTCGCACTCTTTCGATAGTTGAAAATTTGGAGCGTGGAATTTTCATTGAAAACGTCGATTGTGTCTTGAGCGTCTCCTGCAACATATTTGAACAAAACATTATCGTCGCTGTTATAAAAATTCCGCCCTGCGCTGCCTGAAATGTAATTATACTTTGCGTCTTCGTAAAGCGTTATTGTATCGTTGCCATGTCTGCCGTAAAACGTAACATTTTGAAAATTTTTAGCGCGGTGACGAGCTTTGACAGCAAATAAACAACCGAGCGAATCGGTTAAGATATAACGTTTTTTATAGACTTATTGTAGCATTTTTATTTTGTCAACAACCCCACGTCTAAAGGCGGGGGCTTCTCGGCGCTTTTAGGTGAAAACAACCTCTACTATCCATAAATTTGCATTAAATACTACACGAGAATTGCGAGCAGGTCTTATGATAAGATTAACTAACGAATGGGTGCTATACAAAAGATAGCAGAGCATTTTGGCATAAAGAAAAGTGACATTATCGAAATGGATCAGCTGATAGCCGCAATAAACCGAATATAATTTTGCAGTTGCAGGATTTTTGACGTTATTTGATTATTGAAAAAAGGAACTTTAATTTAAATTTAATTTATCCTAAGGACTTTTAAAAAATAGCCGTTTATAATTTGTAGCAACGAGAGGACAGTAAAAATTTTTTTTAGGAGTTGTCTAAAATGAAAGGCAAAACTTTTTTAGCGGCGGCGATTTTGTGTACAGCACTTATTTTCGGTTTAAATGGTACAAGTTCGGCGGCAGAACTTTCAAGCGATATTGCTACAATGCAGGTTGAATCCAAAGTACTTTCGCATCATCATCGCCACATGCCTCCGCCGCCACCTCCTCCGCATCACCGCTATGACAGAGAATATTACGGCAGGACGGGTTACGGTAACCGCCACGATAATAACCGCTCCGGCTATTCAAATACACGTAATAGAAAAGTAAACATTAACATCAATGTAATGCGCAGAGTCTGATTGCAAATTCTCCAATCCATAAGTGTATAATCCATAATAATCACAAAAAATTTTTTCCGTCAACATAGAAAGTTGGCGGTATTTTTTTTGCAGGAAAATTTTTTATTTGGAAGAATCAAATTAAAAAATAAGCTGTGAGGTAGAGGGGAGCGATATGGGCAAGATAAAATTAATAGCAATAGGATCATCTACCGGCGGAACAGAGGCGTTAGCGGCAGTCATACCGAAATTATATCCGCCTATGCCGCCAATCGTCATAGTACAACACATTCCGCCAAAATTTTCCCAATTATTTGCTGAACGCTTGAACAAAGAAAGTGCGCTTACGGTAAAAGAAGGCGAACATGGCGAAGTAATTAAGGAAAATCATGTTTACATTGCGCCCGGCGGTTTACATATGGAATTACGTAAAACGGCGGCGGGGATTTTGCAAATACGCTGTTTCATGGCGGCGCCGGTACATTCATGCCGTCCTGCAGTCGACATACTGTTTAAATCGGTTGCTGAATTGGTAGGCGGTGAAGCATTGGGCGTAATTTTAACCGGCATAGGTCACGACGGCACGGAAGGGCTTGTGGAAATGAAGGCTAAAGGTTCGCCGACACTTGGACAAGACGAGGCAACGTCCGTAGTTTATGGTATGCCGAAATCTGCCTTTGATCGCGGCGCCGTTGACAAACAAGTACCTTTGGACAATATGGCGCTTGCAATTATGAATATTTTAAAAAGTAGGGAACAGGGAACAGGGATTAGGGAGTAGGAAGTATAAAACATACTCTCTACCCTCTACCTCCTACCATCTACCCTCTACAATCTAACATAAAGGAGTTGAAATTTTAATGATTCACACGCTGAAAAATGACAAGCTGACAATCACCGTCGCGGATCACGGCGCCGAATTAAAATCAATGACCGGCGCTGACGGCACGGAATATCTTTTTGACGGCAACCCCAAATGGTGGAAGTACACTTCGCCGGTGCTTTTCCCTATCGTCGGCAAGCTTGTAAACGGCAAGTACCGCGCAGAAGGCAAAGAATACGATTTACCCGGTCACGGTTTCGCACGTACTTCAGATTTTGAATGCGTACGCGAAGGCAAGGACGAAATTGATTTTCGCCTTAATTGGAGCGAAGAAACGTTAAAAGTTTATCCCTACAAATTTTCGCTGGAAATTTCTTACATTTTGAAAGATAACACGGTTGACGTAGTTTGGCTGGTGAAAAATCTCGACGATAAGCCGATATACTTTTCAATCGGTGCGCATCCCGCGCTGAAATGTCCGATTGTCGAAGGTGAAAATTTTGATGATTGCTATTTAAGCTTTAACAATGCTGAAAAATCTGCGCGGATTTTGTTACTGCCTTCCGGTCCTCTTTCACGTGACAGAGTACCTACGCTTGACGGCACGACGCTGAATTTAAACTATGAACTTTTCAAAGGTGACGCGCTTGTATTCGACGATTTAAAATCTGACGAAGTTACAATCTGCTCTAAAAAAAGTTCAAAGAAAATTACAGTGCAGGCAAAAGATTTTCCGTACTGGGGAATTTGGACGCCGGATAAAGGCGGCGCACCTTTCCTCTGCATTGAGCCTTGGCATGGACATGCTGACTTTGCAAACTTCACCGGCGACATTACGCAGAAAGACGGCATAAATAAGCTTGACGTCGGTAAATCTTTTGATACGCATTACACTTTTATAGTCGGTGAATAAATTTTAATCTGACATAAAAATTAACATAAAAATTTTTCAAAAGCCCAACCAAAAATTTTGGTAGGGAATTTTTTTTAGCAAAAATTGACCAAAAAAAATGTCTTTGCTATAATTCGTTTTAAATTCGGTTGAAAGAATCGAGGTGAAAAAATTGGCGTATGAAGCATTATATACGCGAGTGAGACCGCAAAATTTGGCACAACTTATAGGACAGGAACATATTACAACGGCGCTTACACGAGCAATTTCAAATTCAAGACTTTCGCACGCATATCTTTTGGTTGGAACGCGCGGCACCGGAAAAACTTCAACCGCAAGAATTTTGGCAAAGGCTATGAACTGCGAAAAAGTCTTGGAAGCGCAAAAAGAAGGTCGAGAGCTTAACGCAACGGAAATACCCTGCGACCAGTGTCCTTCATGTCTGAGTGTAAATTCTTCACCTGACAACGTGGAATTTGACGCCGCGTCCAATCGCTCCGTTGAAGACGTAAGCCGCCTTTTGTCTACGGCAAGTCTTGCACCGTTGCAGTCACGCGTTAAAACTTTCATAATAGACGAAGTTCACATGCTGTCATTCGAGGCGGTAAATTCTATTTTGAAATTAATCGAAGAACCGCCGCCGCATGTAGCGTTTTTTTTGGCTACGACAGAATTTAACAAAGTTCCGCAGACAATAAGATCACGTTGCCAAATTTTAAATTTTCATCTTATATCAAACGACTTGATAGCGTCGTACCTGAAAAAATTATCGGGTTCTCTTAACGTCGAAATTGATAAAGAAGCGAGAAAAAAAATTGCACGACTTGCCGAAGGTTCAATGCGCGATGCCGTTACGTACTTCGACCAGTGCTATGCTACGGCTGATAAAACCATTTCGCTTAAAGACGTAGAAAAGACATTAGGTTTGGTGTCAGATGCAGATTTAGACGAAATTATTTCTGCCGTTAAATCGCAAAATCGTACTGCATTAAGTGCCGCATTAAGCAACGCATTTCGTTCCGGCTTGTCTGCAGTGTCCATTGCCGAAGCGTTAATAGGCAGACTGCGCGATATTGAATATAATTGTTTGAAAAATCACACTGACTCCGGATTGACTGACATAGAGAATTTTTCTGCAGAAATTCGTAAAATTATTGCTGAAATGCAATATTCAGGCATTCCCGACATAATTTTGGAAATGGCGCTTATGAAAATTGCCGCGCCGAAAGTTCAAAGTCAAGCTGAAAATTTTTCACAAAAAAGCATTTCAAATGTTGAATCTTTGGATGATATAAAGAAAATTTTTTACGATATGCGCGGTAGCCTTCCGGATAATGAAAAAAATATGCGTGCAATGTTGCGTGACGTGACTATTTTAAAATTTGTAAACAACGTGGTGACGCTTGCATTTACTTCACAGAGTTTGGCAAATATGTTTACCGATGATCGCCGTGAAAGATTTGAAGATTACATTTCAAGGAAAATAAAACGTAAAATTAGAATTGAAAAAGTTGTCAATCAAAAAAATGACGGTCACGCAGAATATCAAGATATGGACGAGCGCGACAGAAATGAGCTTAAAACGGCAATGGACGTTCTTCAAATCGGCAGTCCGTCTGATGAAAACATTGATAATTTTTAATAAGATTTTTTTGAAAGTGAGGATTTTTAAAAATGGCACAAACACCAGGTTTTAATCTCGGCGAACTTATGAAACAGGCGCAAATGATTCAGCAGAGCTTTGAGGCTAACAAGGAAAAGCTTAGACAAGAAACCGCGACGGCTACAGTAGGCGGCGGCATGGTTACGGCTACGGTAAACGGCGAAAAGCAGGTAACTGAAATTAAAATTGCTAAAGAGCTTGTTGATGAAGGCGACGTTTCGGCTATTGAAGATTTGGTAGTAAGCGCTGTCAATGCGGCGAATGTTGAAATTGACAAAAAAATAAACGCCAATATGGCGGCGTTTGCAGGAAATGCACTTGGCGGACTTGGCGGCGCAGGTCTTGGTGATATGGCTGATATGCTTGGCGGTCTTCTCGGCGGTGGAAAGAAATAGGATTAGCTGTTAGCTGTTAGCTTTTAGCTTTTAGCTAATCCCTGCTCCCTAATCCCTGTTCCCTAATCCCTATCTTAATTATTTACCTCGCCTTCAACATTGGCTTGAGTGAACGTTTTCATATCATTAAGCGCGGAAAGTGCGGCTTCGGCAATTTCTACACCAACGCATGCAACTTCACCGTCAAAACCAATTCTCATACCGGGCGAAAAATGGTAATTTATAAGTTGCGTGGCATGCAAAATGAACGGGCGAATTTCAGGACACATTGCCTCAAGGTAACGTGCAATAATTTCAACGGCGCCGCAATCTACCACAATCAGTGTTGAATTGTGCGCGGCAGAAATAATCGCTCCAATAATCGCGCTTGTAAGACAGCGAAAATTTTGGGGAACGGCATTTAATAAATCTTCAGGCGATACTTTGAAATCGCCATTTTTTTTGAGCAAAGCTTTAGCAAATTTTTCATCCAGCTTGTCAAGATGCCAGTCACTCAATTCAGTAAGCGCTATAATCGGCATTGAAAATGAAATTTCCTCTGCTAAATTTCTGCCGAAATCAAAGGCGGCGGTAGGGTCTGCATTGGCATCAACAATGCCCATAAAAATTTTCATGGCGAAAGTACGGCACGTCATGCTGAAATCCATTGACACGTTGCGGCGACTACCTTTTTTCTGCGAACGGTAGACTTTCTGTTCTTCTGAAGGCGTATTTTCAGAATTGGTAAATGCAAGCGCGGCATGACGCAAATTGTTTGTAGGAATATTTACATTTGTAATGCCGGCAATTTGTATTGCTATATCTTCCAAAAGTCCCAAACTCTGACGCGGCTTGGTAAGATTGTCGAATTGTTCGCGGCACTTTTCCATAGCTTTAAAATGAAGTTTAGGCATCGTCTTCAAGTAAAAATCAAAAGTTTTATCCGTAGCTTTAACAAGATTTTCATTGTCATTTGTCATTGAGCGTACAAGCATTGGATAGGAGCGCGGAATATTGAAGGTATTCACGCTGAAAGGCGGTATAAAACTTTCAAGGCGTTCATCGTCACTTATTTGAAAGTCCAATTCAACCTCTTCAATATGCACCTCTTCACCGAAACGCTTTTCCATATACTCTTGAAAATCTTCAAAATTCTCAAATTGCCCGTCGTTGTCTTCATTTATTTTTTCAAGCAGTCTTTCAAGCATTTCCTCTTCTTCCTCTTCGCGGAAATCGTCCAAAGTTCCATGAAAATCTGCATCGGGACCGCATACATAAATATAAACAATTCTATCTAAAATTCGCGCGGCTATTGACGAGCCGATAGCTTCACCTAGTGCAAGGTTTAACGTGAACATAGGCGGCAATGTCAAATATTGCAGTGCCGGTAAATGACCGACTTCCCTGCCGACGTGCGACGCTATCATATTTTCAGAAATGCCCGGCTCAAGTAAATCGGCAATAAGCGCGGCGGCTGTAGTGTTAAAGCCATCTAAAATTACCACGCAGTTATGACGTGCGGCGGCAATCATAACGCCTGCCATTGCGCCAAATTCAAAGCCTCCTACCTTTGACAAAATGTCTATGCCGTCCAAAGAATCGGGATTATTAACTTGCAACGCTTGACGTACGACTTTTAACTTATTCCTAAATTTTTTATCTGAAATGTTTGAACCGCGTCCCGTGACTTTGCGCGGCGGCAAACTCAAAACTGCCGACGTAATGGCAGAGGCAACCGTAGTATTGGCAATGCCCATTTCGCCTACTAAAAAGCAGTTAAATCCCGCCTTAATCGCCTTTTCTGCAAGATCTTTACCGACTTTAATCGATTTACGAGCCTGCGCACGCGTCATGGCAGGACCTTCAGCGATATTTTTAGTGCCGCGTGCAATTTTCCTGTCAACCAATTCAGGCAAATCTGAAATATCGGCGTCAACGCCAACGTCGACTACTACCAATTCAGAATCTGCGAATTTTGCAAAGGCATTAGCCGCCGCACCTTTATATACTAAATAATTTTTCACCATATCAGCAGTAGTTTTTTGAGGATAAGCGCTGACATTCATTTTAGCAACGCCATGATCCGCACAGAAAATAAACGTGCATTTTTTGGCAGGTCCTATACTGCGGTAAGTTGCCGACATATCTGTAAAAGTCATAAAAAAAATTGGCGCCCCCTTTGGAATTAAGAATTAGATGGTAGCAGGTAGCTTGTAGTACTTACTACTCACTAATCTTTACCCCTGCGTACCAATGTCTTTACTACTTTTGCTCCTGCGTCACGCACCCTTCTTAAAGGCGTCACGCGGGTTTTTATTTTGGGCTTAATATC
>CAJOKY010000049.1 GCA_905235425.1 uncultured Selenomonadaceae bacterium | reverse complement strand
GTTATCATTACAGCGTACTTCAAATTTTGGCAGTATCAATTCCGGCAACAGGTCTCGGTGTATTTTTCGCGGCACTTTGGAGCTACAGACGCGGTAAAGATTTGGAAAATGACGAACAATTTCAAGCGTTCATCAAAGATCCCGCCAATAAAGAATATGTCTACGGCGATTCTGAATCACTTCAAGGCAAAGAATTACCGGCAAGCTACTTTCACGCAATGTATATTTTCTTCTTCGGCATTTTAGTCATTGCGGCTCTCGGTAACTTCTCCGATTTACTCCCGCACTTCCCCAATGCAAAGGGCGAAATGAAAGCTATCTCAATGACGCAGGTCATTCAAATGGTAATGCTTTTGGTCGCGGCGGTAATTTTGTTCGTCTGCAAAGTCAAGGCTAAAGATGTCGGCAACAGTCAAGTATTTAAATCCGGTATCGTCGCTCTTGTCTCTGTTTACGGCGTCGCATGGATGGCGAATACATTTTTCTCGGCGCATATGGGATTTTTGAAAGAATTTTTAAGCGCGGCAGTTGCCGATTATCCATGGGCATTCGCAATTATAGCATTTTTAACGTCAAAATTGGTAAACTCGCAAGCGGCGGCTATCGCAATCGTATTTCCGCTGGGCTTGCAGGCAGGTATGGATCCCGTACTGTTAATGTCATTCATCAGCGCGTGTTACGGTTACTTCTTCCTGCCGACATATCCTTCCGATTTGGCTTGTATCGGCTTTGACCGTTCAGGTACGACGCGAATTGGAAAGTACATTTTGAACCACAGCTTTATGATACCCGGTTTAATCGGAGTTATAAGCGGTTGCTGCGTCGGATACGTTATGGCGCATATTGTTTTATAAAAATTTTATTTTTTAAGAAAAAAATTGAGTCGGTGTTGTGCCGGCTCTTTTTTAGTGCGAAGTTTTATTTCAAAAAATTATCGCGTGACGTTTTCAATATCGCGCTTGGTACGATTGATGTCGCGTTTAGTTTGGTCGTACTTGTCTTTAGCGTTGTCGTACTTGTCTTTAGATTCTTCAAGTTTAGATTTATCTTTATCGGAGTTACGGTGACGATTCGGACGGTCTTTGTCGGCAGTGTCACTGTCTTTGTCAGGCGGCGGCAAAGGATTTCCGTTTTCATCTTTAGGCGGCTCCGGCGGATTTTTACCGTCCTGACGGTTATGTCTGCGGTTTTTAATGTCTTCGGCTTGATCTTTAGTCTTGTCCACTTTATCTTTCGCTTGTTCATACTTATCCTTCGTACGATCGTACTTGTCTTTAGCTTCTTTAGCGTCATTGAGTGACGCCGCGCTTGCTGTATCGATATTGGCGGCGGAAATGCCGAAAACAAATGCGCCGGCTACAAGGCAGCTTAAAATTTTTTTCAACTTCATAAAAAATACCCTCCTTCTAAATAACGAGTAAATAGGGCATGTTGAATTTAGATTTACTTTTATTTGACGCAAAAGCAAAGTCCGTGTGCGCCTCTCCTATTGCGACGTTGTCAAAATTTGCAACGATTTTTTACTTTATTCAATACCGCCTAGTTAATAGTTAAAAGCTAACCGCTCCAAGCTGTCAGTAATAGTTTTCATGTTTCAGCTGTCAGCTGTCAAAAAAAAGTTATAAAATCTGTAAATCTGTAAGCTGGGGCGTGTTGAATAAAGTAAATTAAAATCAGAAGCGCGGCATTTCCGGCGTCCTTGCGCCAAAAGAAAGTTGATTTAAAAATTCAAAAACTAACTAATTATAGAAAATGGAATTAATCAACACGACCTAGTAGAGATAGCCGCCGTTACGATAAATTTCTCTGCGACGTTCCTTGCTGTATCGGCTTTCACGGTTACGGTAATTTCTTTCGTTATCACTGTTACGATAATTTCTGCGTGCAGCGTTATATCTGTACTTCGCTTCATCGTAACGTTCTTTGGCTCGGTCACGGCGACTTTTTATTTCTCTAAGTTGCGAACTGGTATAACCTCCGCTGTTCTTTGCTCTGTCATAACGTCGTTTTTCATGTTCGTAATTTTCACGCGCCCTTTCTACTTCACGTTCCCTGTAGCGTATTTCACTTGAAGATGCCGCCGACACTGTATTTGTTAAAGGCGCATCAATATCGGCAACGGGTACGCCAAAAATAAAGACGCCTATTGCCAATGCGCCTAAAAATCTTTTTCCCAACATTATAATCACCTCTTTTTGAAAATTATATCGCAAAAAAATTTAAACGTCATTAAAATAAGCTAAAATTTCTCAAAAGAATTATCACGAAAATAAAACTTTTGTGTAATTATTTGTCAAATGCGGTTATTAAAAAAATTTTAGGGCAGGGAATTTTTTTGCCGCGTCGAAAAAGTAGCAAACATGAGACAGGTTATAGTTACTTTCAAACGCAGTTACAAAATTTTTGTGGCAGTCGCCGCGATTATGGCGATACAATTAATTTCAGCGGGACAAATATTTTTGTGCGGCTCAATTCTAATCGGTGCAATGCTAAGTTTTTTTTATTTCTTGTCAACGGCGGCCAGATTGGAAACGGCGGCAAAAATGACACATGATCAGGCAAAACGAATTATGCTTGTAGGCATGATATTGCGCCTGCTGATGGTATTTGTCGTGCTGGCGGTTGCCGCGCACATATCGGCACAGCTTTTCGTGGCGTCGTCGATATGTTTTGTTGTATTTTATGTAACGGCGCTTGGAGTTTTGGTTTACAATGAGAGGAGGTGATTTTTATGGAGCATATTGGTGTTCGCGAGACTGTTAAGTTTCTTGGCTTGACTTTCAACTGGGAAACACTCTGTATGACGTGGCTGGCAATGGCGATTGTCATTATTGTTTCCTGCCTTGCCGTGCGAAGTTTAAAGCTCGTACCAAGCGGCTGGCAAAATTTTATAGAAATGATTGTAGTTTGGTTACACGAACAACTTGAGGCAATGATGGGCAAAAAGCGCGGTATGCAATTTGCGCCGTTCATAGTGTCGTTATTTTTATTCTTGCTGACATGTAACCTTCTGGGATTAATTCCTTTTCTCGAATCTCCTACAAATGATTTGAACACGACGCTGGGTCTTGCACTTTTGGTAGTTGCTTTGGTTCACTTTTTCGGTCTCTACTTCAAAGGCGGTCATTACATCGCGCACTTTTTCCAACCTGTCGCGCCGTTTGTAATAATCAACATGATTGAAGAGATTGCAAAACCTATCACGCTGGCTTTTCGTCTATTCGGTAACATTCTCGCGGGCGAAATTTTGATTATCGTGTTGCTTCACTTGACAGAAAATCCGTTTTGGCTGTCACTGCCAAGCGTCGCGTGGCTGGGATTCAGTATCTTTATCAGCTGTGTTCACGCGGTTATTTTCACCATGCTTAGTATGGCGTACCTTAGCAACGCGGTAAAAGAGGAGTAGGGTTGAATTAAGAATTAAGAATTAAGAATTTCAAGGTTAATTTTATGTTGAGAAAAATTTTTTCAATCGTGCTTTTGTTAAGTATAACAATCTGCGCGGCAACAGTGTCGGCGGTTAAAGATCCTGCCAATGACTCTAATCTTGTAAAATTTTATCAGCATCAAGGCTTGGAAAATTACCTGCTTAAAGACTCTCTGCGCGTAGGTGAAAGAAAGTTTCAGTTGAGGCTAATTTCTTTCGAATACATAGTTTATGACAGCATTCAGCCGAGTAATACGCGCTGGGATAAAAAAGAGAATATGGCATTTGCTTATGACGAATCTGCGCGGAAGGTTTATTTCTTCGACCAAAACGGCGGTTTACTCTTTTTAGATCCCAACGGCACAATCGCGGAAGGTAGCGGCTACGCACCAGGTGCAGAGATGGTTTACTACTTAGCGACGAGACAAAAATTTTACGGTACGTATGACTACAATTTTTATATGACATTGGCGTTGAAAGCCGGCTGTCCAAAATACCTTGACGCCGATAAAAATTATATCTTGTACGCGGATTTAGGCATTCAAGGCGCAGGGCTTTACATTGACAGAAAATCAATAAACGTCATTCAAGAAGACGACGGCGGCTGTATCATTTCAGTAGATGAAGTTCAAGTGCCGGACGCCAACATGGGTAAAACTGAAATCGCCAATCGTTTCAACCATACCTATTCATACGTCTATGGCAAAAATGTTGTAATGCGTTTTGACGCCGAAGCTGAAAAAGTAAGAGGGCGTGACAGGTGGGTTAAGGTAGATCCTAATATCACCAATCCCGAAGATGAAAAATTCACCTACGACGCTACTATTGCCGAAATGACGTATTATTTGGTTTATGGGAAAAAATTTTTCGGTACTTTCGACAATGATTTTTATGTCAGGTGATTATTATGAAAAATTCTCCACCTAATGAAGAAGATAACATGACGGTTGAAACTGTCGAAAATTCGCAGGATTCATTAAATGCCGGTACAAATAATGACAGCGTCATTGACTTAGGCGAATTTGTGGCGAACACGATTGAACTTGTAAGCAGTTTTTTTGATGATTAAAATGTTTTGAGGGATTAGGGAACAGGGAGCAGTTGCTAAGAGCTAACCGCTAACAGCTAACAGCTAAAACCTAACACCTAAAACCTAAAATGGAGGTAAATTTAAATGGAACATGCAATTATGGTAGCAGCGGCACTTATCGGTGCAGGTATTACAATGGGCTTGGCGGCAGTAGGCGCAGGCTTGGGCGACGGTCTTGTAACCAGCAAATTCATTGACGGCATCACTCGTCAGCCGGAGGCTAAAAATACTCTTTTCACGAATACGCTTATTTCCGTCGGCTTAATCGAAGCTATGGCTATTATCGCCGCTGTTGTTGCGTTGATTATGCTTTATGCCAACCCGCTTATCGGATAACAGGGAACAGGGATTAGTAAGTAGTGAGTAGTGAGTAGTTAGTAGTTAGTAGTCTAAAAGCTAACACCTAATACCTAATACCCTACCCTCTGCCCTCTACAATCTACCGGCTAATAAGAGAGGTGACAAAATTTGATAGAAATTAACGCAACGATGATCGCGCAGGTAGTCAACTTTTTAATCCTCGTGGCAATTCTTCGCGCATTGGCTTATGAACCCGTTGCGAAAATGTTAAAACAGCGCTCCGACAAAATTCAAAATTCATTGGATCAAGCCGCCGCTGACAGAAAAGCCGCTGAACAAACTTTGGCGCAGTACAAAAACCAACTGGCAGAGGCTAATCGTAAGGCACAGGAAATTGTTGACCGCGCAGAATTGACTGCTCGTCAAGAAAGAGACGCGCTTGTTGCCGAAACTAAACGCGAAATTGAACGTATGAAACAAAACGCGCAGGCTGAAATTCAAAATGAACGTAACCGCGCTTTTGAAGAAATGAAATCTGAAATTGTCACGTTGAGTTTGCAGGCGGCTGAAAAAATTGTCGCTAAAAATCTTTCGGCGAAGGAAAATGACAAGCTCGTCAACGATTTTATTTCCGGCTTAAATTCCAATATGTTTAACGCAAAGTAAGGGGTGAGTTGAGTGCTTAATATTCAGCTTGCCACGAAGTACGCGCGGGCGATTTTTGAAATTGCGCGGGACGAAAAAAAGCTTGACGAATACGACGCGGATTTAAATTTGGTGCGCGAAGATGTTTTCACACTGCCTGAAGCAGTAAGCTTTTTTAAAAATCCTTTAGTGCCGCATCAAGCGAAAAAGGATTTGCTTACAAAGGCGGTTAAGGGCGAAGTTTCCGATACGGTTATGAATTTCTTAATGCTGTTGACAGATAAAAGCCGAATCGGAATTTTCAATGAGATTTACGAAATTTTTACCGGCTTGAAAAATGAAGAGCAGGGGATAGTAATTGCGGACGTGACAACGGCTTTTCCGCTTAACAAAGACCAAGAGAAAAAATTGGGCTTAAAACTTGCCGAAGTTACGAAAAAGAAAATTAAAATTCGCAAGCACGAAGATAAATCCATACTCGGCGGCGTCATTGTAAGAGTCGGTGACAAGAGAATTGACGGCTCGGCGGCAGGCAGGTTGCAGGCGCTTAAGTCTACGCTGTCTGTGAATAAATAAATTTTCAATACTGATTCAACGTCGATTTAAGAGGAAATTTTTATGCTGAAGAAAATTTTTATCGCAGCATTTATGTTGACGCTTGTCACGGCGCAAAATGTTTCTGCGCGGGAAGTTTCAGTCTATACAGAGGAATACACCGGCTACAATTTCCGCGTCATTACCGAAACAATTTTAAACCGTACCGAATACCGCGATAATCGCACTTTTGATGTAGTAGTCAGAATATATCGTAATGGAAATTTTGACAGCGAAATTTTATATCAAATGTGGGAAAACGACGGGCTTACTTGGTACACGAACGGCGAAGGTACGGGGATGCATCCTGTCAATGGGGTTGCGTCGGCTGAAAATATTTGGAATTTCTGCATAAAATACCTTAATCTTGACTACGAAGTAAGCTATAAATAGCTATTAGCTATTAGCCATTAGCTATTAGCGATTAATTAAAAGCTAAGAGCTAACAGCTAACCGCTAAGAGCTAACCGCTAACCGCTAACAGCTACCATTGTGAGGTGAAGCCTTAGATATGAAAATAAATCCTGATGAAATTACTGCCATAATCAAGGATCAGATTAAAAACTACAATGTCGATTTAAACGTTGACGAAGTCGGTACAGTTATCGAAGTCGGCGACGGCATAGCGCACATACACGGACTTGAAAAAGCTATGGCAGGCGAACTTCTTGACTTCGGCAATGACATTTTCGGCTTAGTCTTGAACCTTGAACAGGATAACGTCGGCGCGGTTATTTTGGGTCGCGACGAAGAAGTTAAAGAAGGCACGACGGTTAAACGTACTGCGCGAATCATGCAAGTTCCCGTTGGCGAAAATATGATAGGGCGCGTTGTTGACGCACTGGGCAGACCGATTGACGGTAAAGGTCCTATCAAAACTGAAAAGACTCGTCCCGTTGAATACAAGGCGCCAGGTATCGCGGACAGAAAATCTGTTCATGAACCTTTGCAGACAGGCTTAAAAGCTATCGACGCACTTGTACCGATTGGTCGCGGACAGCGCGAACTTATAATCGGCGACAGAGGCATTGGTAAATCTGCGATAGCGATTGATACTATTATCAATCAGAAAGGGCAGAATTGTATTTGCGTTTACGTTGCCATAGGTCAAAAGGCGTCAACCGTTGCCCGCGTTGTTAAGACGTTGGAAGATCACGGCGCTATGGAATATTCAATCGTAGTTGCGGCTACGGCGGCTGATTCTGCACCGTTGCAATACTTAGCTCCGTATTCCGGCGTTGCAATGGCAGAATATTTTATGTACGAAAAGCACGGACACTGCCTTTGCGTTTATGATGACTTGACAAAACACGCGGCGGCTTATCGTGCTATGTCACTTCTGTTACGCCGTCCGCCAGGACGTGAAGCATATCCCGGCGACGTTTTTTATTTGCATTCTCGTCTTTTGGAACGCGCATCAAAATTAAGCGACGAACTCGGCGCAGGTTCAATTACCGCACTGCCGATTATTGAAACTCAAGCCGGCGACGTTTCAGCTTACATTCCTACAAACGTTATCTCAATCACTGACGGGCAGATTATGCTTGAAACAGACTCTTTCTATTCCGGCATACGTCCCGCTATCAGCGTCGGTCTTTCTGTATCACGTGTAGGCGGTTCCGCGCAGATTAAGGCAATGAAACAAGTTGCCGGTACAATGCGCCTTGACCTTGCTCAGTATCGTGAACTTGCCGCCTTTGCACAGTTCGGCTCTGATTTGGATAAAGCGACGAAGGCGCAACTGGATCGAGGCGCGCGTATGGTTGAGACGTTGAAACAGGCGCAGTATTCGCCTTTAGCCGTTGAAGATCAAGTCTTGACTATATTCACTGCGGTTAGAGGATTTTTGTCGGATATTCCGGTTAATAAAGTCGTCACCTTCCATGCAGATTTTATCAAGTTTATGCACAATCGCCATTCTGAAATTGGTAAAAAGATTGCCGCGCAGAAAAAGCTTGATGATAATCTTGAGGCGGAAATTACAGCGGCTATTAAAGAGTTCAAAGAAACAATCAGCTACAAGACTGAAGGTTAGGCGGTGCGGTAAATGGCAAATTTACAAAACATTCGCCGCAGAATTAAAAGCGTTAGGAATATCCAAAAAATTACAAGCGCAATGGATATGATAGCGCGATCCCGTTTCAATGCGGCGCGTGATTCACTCATTGCCTACTTGCCTTATCTCGACAAGACGCGTGAAATTATTCGTCGTGTTATGTCGCAGATGAAGGGTTTGGAAGATGAAAGCCCGTTTCTTTGTACGCGGCAACAAATGCAGGAATTTCAAGAGCAGGAAGACAGAAAATTTTTATTCTTAGTCATTGCCTCCGACAAAGGGCTTGCCGGTGCGTATTCAAGCAACGTATTGAAAGATGCGCATGAAACGATTGAGTATGACGGCTCGGAAGATGATGTTTCAAAACCCGTGAAGGAAGAGAATTACCACATTAAAAATTTTGATGCGGTGAAAAGTGTAAAAGCCGCCGGTGCTGTCAGAAGTTCTCGCTCAAATGCGGCGGCTAACGTTGCCAATAAGGAAGTAAAGCGCGAATACCACGACGCTGATTATATTCAAGGTGTGGAATTGATAACCGTAGGCAGAAAAGCGACAAGTCATTTTAAACAGCGCGGCTACAACATTATCAAAAGTTACAACGGCATTAGCGAACGTCCCACCTACCATTACGCGAAAGAAATTGCCGATTTAATTATCGAACGTTTTATGTCGGGCGAAATTTTAGATGTCACGATGATTTACACGCGCTTTGTATCGACTATGACTTGTGAGCCGGATGACGTTACGTTACTTCCTATTGTCACGGACGATTATGTTTCAGCTGAAAATCTTGACCTGCGCGAAAGTTACATTTATGAGCCGGACGTTGTATCGGTGCTGAATAACTTCCTGCCGCGCAGATTGGCTACAAGAATTTACGGCGCTATGTTGCACGCTGCCGCGTCGGAGCTTAGTTCACGTATGAACGCCATGAGCAATGCGACGGATAACGCGCAGGAGCTTATCGGCAAGCTTAATCTGTACTATAACAAAGTGCGTCAAGCCGGCATTACGAACGAGATTAACGAAATTGTCAGCGGCGCGGAGGCGCTTAAATAATTAAGAATTAAGAATTAAAAAATTCTTTTACCTTGATGATGACGATTATTAAGGAGATTTAAAAATGTTTAGAAAAAGTTTTGCCGCGATAATGACGTTGATGCTTGCAATTTTCGTTACAGGTTGCGGCAACGATGCACCAAAAATCAGCGCGGATAAATCTATTCTTGCGTGGACTGAACTTTACGCGACGGGCACTTCAAGCCACCTTGCAGATGCGGGTATTCCTGCCTCTTCTGAACAAGACATTAAAGACACGCTTAACAAAAACATTACCGGCGAAATGAAAGATTTTCCTTTGAATGACAAAAATATCGAAGAGGTTACAAAGTATTTCTTGAATCACCTTAAAGACATTACAAAAGTTACGACGACGTTAAAGAGCAACGATGCCAAAAATCCTGTTGTCGAAGTAAAAGCCGTAACGATTGACACTAATGCGGATCAAGAAACGTTAATGAAAAATGACGGTATTCAAACGCTTATGGAAACGGTACAAGCGTCCGCCGCGCAGGGTAAAAGCATTGACGATATGAAAAAAGACGCGGCATTTCAGAATATCGCGATTGAAAGCGTTAAACTGTTCATTGACAATTTGCCGACAGTCGAGCGTACTTTGGACGTGAAATGCACCGTTGGTAAGGGCGAAGACGGTAAAACACTTTATTGGATGCCGGAAAATCCCGAAGCATTGGCAGTTTTCGCGCAGGGACGTTAAGATTAGCTATTAGCCATTAGCCATTAGTTATTAGCTATTAGCCATTAGCGATTAGCCATTAGCTATTAGCTATTAGCTATTAGTTATTAGCCTTTAAACCTAACAGCTAAAAGCTAAAAGCTAACAGCTAACAGCTAAAAAAGGAGTTGAAAATTTTTGGCGAAAGGAAAAGTAGTTCAAGTAATCGGCGCAGTTGTCGACGTGGAATTTCCCGCCGGTGAACTGCCTAAAATCTTGAACGCCGTACATATAACCGGCAAGTCCGGTGACGTAAAAATAGATTTAATCGCAGAGGTTATGCAACACTTAGGCGACAGCGTGACACGTTGCATTGCCATGAGTTCGACAGACGGTCTTGTACGCGGCATGACAGCTGAAGATACCGGCGCACCTATCACCGTACCGGTAGGCGATGCGTGCTTGGGACGCGTCTTTAATGTTTTGGGGCAGACCGTTGACAACAATCCCGAACCGGTTAAAAATACCGTGTCATTTCCGATTCACAGAAAAGCGCCCAGTTTTGAAGAGCAAGAAACTTCTACGCAAATTTTGGAAACGGGCATAAAAGTTGTTGACTTAATAGCGCCGTATTCGCGCGGCGGTAAAATCGGCTTATTCGGCGGCGCAGGCGTCGGCAAAACCGTTTTGATTATGGAGCTTATTCATAACATTGCAACGGAACACGGCGGCTACTCGGTATTTTCCGGCGTCGGTGAGCGTACTCGTGAAGGAAATGACCTTTGGAACGAAATGAAAGAGTCCGGCGTTATCGGCAAGACAGCGCTTGTTTACGGGCAGATGAATGAGCCGCCCGGCGCTCGTATGCGTGTTGGTCTTACCGGCTTGACAATGGCGGAATATTTCCGCGACGAACAGGGCAAAGACGTTTTATTATTCATTGACAACATTTTCAGATTTATACAAGCAGGCTCGGAAGTGTCCGCGCTTTTAGGTCGTATGCCTTCCGCCGTCGGTTATCAGCCCACACTTACAACAGATATCGGCGCGTTGCAGGAGCGTATCACGTCAACCAAAAAAGGTTCAATATCCCGATGCTCTTCGATTGGGAGCACGGTAATGTGAACCCGATGAATCAGT
>CAJOKY010000048.1 GCA_905235425.1 uncultured Selenomonadaceae bacterium | reverse complement strand
TCAACTTCGCGCTGAACTTCGACTGCGCGATTTTCCAACAGTAGGCGTTTTTGCTCTTCGTCCTTGTAGCGAATCAAATTTTGAAACAGAATCACTGATGAAATTATCACGCCTAAAAGTAAAATGCTGATTGTCGGCAAAAGTAAAATCGTTGCCGGTTCGCGCTCATATATCAAAAACATTGCGCCGTTTTGTACGGAAAATGCCGTCAATCTTAAAGTGGCGTCAATTAAAAGCACCGTTACGCATGGGAAGATTAAAAATAGGCTGTCACGCACTTTTAATTCATAATCGCGCCGTGCAAAATTTTTCGCAATAACTTTCAGATACTGTATCAAAATGCCGAATTGAACTGCGCGGCAAAATGTCAAGACTGCGAACATTACGACGCGGTTTAAAATCTCCATATGAAAAATTATTTCTTCTGTCGAGGCAGGATAACTTTCAATCAGCCGATTAAAAATTTCTGCCCAAATCGGACTCCATACGCCAAAAATCACGTATGACAGCGGGCTTGCGATAAATCTTAAAATGTCCCAGCCTACAATAAAGCTTGCCAAAATGAAAAATTCCCGAGCCTTGTCCGGCACGAAGAAAATTTTTTGTAGCACGTACAGCGTTAAAAACTGCGGGAAAATTATTATGAATCTGTCGTACGGCGAAAAGTACGTTGTCAAATTTGACACGGCGACCTGTTCAATCGCGTAGACAATCGACCAAATTATTATGTCACGTCTGCGGTTGCAGAATCTGCGCGGCAAAAATTTTTCTGTGTACCAAAAACTTATGACACCCGCCGCGATGCCTACGCAAAAATCTAAAATGTCGTGTTCAAACATTTACAAGACCGCCGTTTTGCGCGTACCGAAGAAAAGCTTTCACGAAGTCATTAAATTTTTTGGCGGCAATGAAAATTCTTTCGCCGTTGCAAAGTTGAATTGTATCCGCAGTGTACGCAGAAATTTTCGCAAGGTTGACAAGGTACCCGCGATGACAGCGAAAAAAACTTTCACCGAGTGCGACTTCGTAAGCGTCCATTTTGCCGTAGACTTCAAAAATTCCATTCGTCGTATGAATTGCGACTTTTTTATTTTGGCTTTCAATGTACAAAATATCCTGCAGAAAAATTTTTTTCGTGCCGCCGTCAACCTTAATCAGCAAAAAATTTTCAAGCTGACTTTGAACAGTCTGAATTTCAGCTACGGCTTGTGTTAAGACGTTAAAAAATTTCTGCGCGTCAATCGGCTTTAAAAGGTAGTGGAAGGCGTGAACATCGAAGGCGGCGGACATAAATTCGGCGTACCCCGTGACAAAAATCAAAATGCTTTTCGGCGCGTTGAGAAGTTCCTGCCGCCTGCGAAGAGTCTTTGCAATTTCGATACCGTCAACCGCTTTAATGTCAAGGAAACAAATTTGAAAATTTTCTTTGGCGTTAAGGAGTTCGCCTTTTGAGTTAAAAATAAAAATTTCTGCGTCGGAAATGTGGCTGTGAATTAAATTTGAAATTTCCGCGCAGATTTTTATATTGTCGTCACAAATTGCAATGTTCATTTAACTTTAAGACAAGCGGCGTTGCTGACCGTCGAACATCATTTGAGTAATGCGCCCCGCCTTTGCAGGTTCCATTTTCGCGATAATCTGTCCCGCCGTAGCCTCATCCATTTTCTGCAGAATCAAAACTACGGTGTCCAAATTGACTTCGTTTAACGCCTTCGCCGCTTCTTCCGGCTTCATATTTTGATAGATACGCGCCAATTTTGAAATACGCTTTTTCTCGGCTTCTTCGCGCGCTTTAATCTGGGCTTCAATTTCTTTTTGCGAAACTTTTACGTCTTTAGATTTGGCATCGTCTTTCTTCTCTTCCGGCTTAGATTCAGCGGCAGTTTTAGGCTGATTCTGCGCAACGGCAGGAGTATTTTCAGCAGGAGTAGGTTCCGGTTCAGGTTCAGGCTCGGGTTCGGGAGGCGGCGGCCATACCACGCCTTCCGGCACGGCAAAATATTCAAATTCACCGCCTGCACCTATGAACGGCAATTTGTACAAGCCGACTTTTTCATTTACCCATTGAACTTTTTCATTATCCAATACGCCGAAATAAATACTTGCGGCAAATGCGCTGACGCCCATTAATGCCAAAAATACTATCAGAAAAATTCCTATCAAAATTTTTTTGCCGATATTCATCTTTTTTTTCGCCATAACGTCACCTTCTTTTTAGTAAGTAGTGAGTAGTCAGTAGTGAGTAGTAATTATCTGCCGGTTACAATATCCATAATCCTGCCGACGTAATTTTGAGTTTCGCGGTAGGGAGGGACTCCGCCGTATTTTTGCACAGCGCCGGGTCCTGCATTGTAAGCGGCAAGCGCGTGAGAAACATTGCCGTCGAATTTATCAAGCATTTTGCGCAGGTACATTGCACCGCCTTCAATATTCTGTTTCTCGTCATATGGATTGACTCCCAACGCGGCGGCAGTTTCCGGCATAAGTTGCATTACGCCGATTGCGCCGGCATCTGAAATTTCATTTTGGTTCATATCAGATTCGGCAATGGCAACGGCGCGTACAAGGTCGGGACTTACGCCGTTTCTGCGCGCCGCCGTCAAAATAAGTTCCTCAGTGCTTGCTTGGTCAAAATTTCTATCTTTAGGGTCTTTGTCATTCATCGAAGGCGGCAAGTCACTTTGAGCGTCACGTTTAATTATCGGCGCTAAGATATCGGGAGTGGCGACGTTGCCGGAATTTAAAGCGGCGGCAACTTTAGCGGCGTTGATAATTTCATTTTCATTCACCGGCAGATTGGACGATAATTTTTCCTTCGCGGCGTCTTCTTTAGCGGCTTGAACTTTATCCTGCCGCTCAATTTCATGGTCAAGTTTAGATTGAAAATCGGCGTTGATGCTGTCAACGCTTAATTTATTTTCGGTATCGGCGAATTGACTTTGAATATTTGAAATGCGTTGCTGAATTTGAATAATACGGTTTGACATACCGCCGATATTTTCAATAGGATTTATACCCTGCATTAAAAATCCTTCTTTCTAAATGTAGATAGTAGGGGGTAGGAGGTAGGGGGTAGAGAGTAAATTTTTATACCCTCTACTCTCTACAATCTACAATCTACTATCTACAATCTACTCTCTACAATCTACTTTCTTATACTTAATTGCAAGCCGACTTCGTCAAGAAATTTTTGCTCCTCCGCAAGCAACTCCTCGTTATACTCGCGCAGGCGCTTTTCCTTAAGCTGTTCAATGCTTTTCACGGAAGTTATAAGCTCCGTCAACTTTTTCAACTTCTGCTGGCGTTCCTGCATTGTCTTCAAAATTAATTCCTGCTGACGTTCAATCTGTTCACGCTTCCAATTAAAAAAGTTCGTGTAAATCATGATAACATCAACAGTAATTGTCTTGCCTTCGGACGTTCTGCCTGCATATTCGGCTTGCCCTTCCTGCAACTCATGCAGTAAATTTTGCAACTGCGCGCGGTGTTCCTCAAGGCGGCGTGACACTTCGGCAAATGCCATTTCGGCTTCGTCTTTTTTACGTCGCGTGACTTTTAAAAGCGTCTCAAGCTGAAATTTAAATTTTTTCATAGGCTTATACTAAAACTGCGGCACGTTTGGCAATGATAAATTCTTCGACGCGCATAAGCATAAAGCAGTAGTCTGAAAGGCGATTTAAAAATAAACCGTCGAGTTCGTGAACAGCCTCAAAACGTCCAAGCTTGCAAAATTCCCTTTCTGCGCGGCGTGTCACTGTACGAGCAAGATCGAGAATCGCGCCGGATTTTGTACTGCCTGGTATAAGGAAATTTTTCAGCGGCGGCAGGAGTTTATCCATTTCATCCATTTCACGTTCAAGCGTCGTAACGTCATTTTCCGTGATAAGCGCGGGTCTGTTCATACTGGCAAGATCCGCCATAAGACGCGGCAAAACTTTTTGAAGTTGGAAAATTTTTTCGCGCACTTCTGCAACTTCAGAAAAAGCCCGCGCCATACCGAGTACAGAATTAATTTCGTCAACCGTGCCGTACGTTTTAACGCGCGGATCGTCTTTGCCGAGACGTTCACCCGTAAAAAGGCTGGTCTTGCCGTCGTCGCCGGTCTTTGTATAAATTTTCATGTCGTGACTCCCTTTTATAAATACAAAAAATTTTAGATAAGTGCTTACAAAATTCTACCTGCAAAATCTTTCAAAGTCAATTACACCACTGATAATTGCCGATTCGTGAGACAAAAAAATCTCCGACAAAATTTTATCGGAGCCAAAGTTGTATTATAAAATTTTAATCGAGCAATAGACTAATTTCCGTGAAGTCTGCAATATAAATCGAAATCTTTTTTATGGACAAAATCTTTAATTTTTTCTATTTCCTTAAATTTTTGACATGTCACAAAAAGGTTATTATTTTCAATATGTTTCAATAAACGCTCTACAATAGGGTCGTCTTTATCGGCATCATCTTCAACCAAATTATCAATAACATATAACATGTATTTGAGATTTTGTAGGTGATATCGATCGGTACGTTCAACCAAGTAGCAACAAAATTCTTCAAAATGAGCGTATGCAGTTTCATCATCATCAAAAGCGCCGTCATCAATGTCACTCATAATTTCATCAAGTTTTTGTTTATAGATTCTGCGATACTGCTTGTCAAAGGATTGAACAAGATATCTGTACTTACCGCCTCTGATAAAATTTTCGCCAAACGCCTCTTTAATTTCTTCTATACTTGCCAAATGTCCCCTTTCCATATCGTCAAAATCAAGACCGCACATTGTAAGAGACGTTTTCAAAATATTTTCTTCATCTGTACCTTTAGGCGTTAAAGTTAAACATTTCTCTGCCAAAAATTTTTTATTTGAATATCCATCCATACATTGACAAGCCTCAGCAAAAGCCGCCGCAAAAACTTGAAAATTTTTTTTACCAATGGGTAAAAGCCTTCCCAGAACTTCACGACATTTTTGATTATTTGAAGCATTCCTACGGCAATAATGTTTGAACTTTGACATTAAGCAGGTAACATTTTCAGCACCTAATATATCTATCCAAAAATGCGTGCAAGGTGACTCTACAGCGATATTATCTTCAAATACCAAATCTATACAATCATCATTAATTTCGGCAGACGGAAATACCTCTGCAAGAATTTTATTTTGTGTAGAAATTGCCGGTGTGGTCAAAACTTCCTTATGAAAAATTTTGTAGCGATTTGTAATCTGCGGTTCGGCTTTCAACATTTGTCGCAAACACAATGCTTTTAGTGTCATATTGTTTAAAAAAGTCATATTCTGATTAAGCATCTGTCTGCAAGTTTCTGCCGGTACTTTGTTCAAATATATTTCAATAAGAAATAGGCGAAAATCCGACGGCATGGCTATTTTATTTTCCAAAACGCTTTCTTCCATGATAACATTTAAATCATGGTAACTGCACTCTTCAAAAATCGGTTTAAGTGTTTCGTACTTGCTACTTTTCATCAGCCACGCATTTTTAATTAGTACATTCGCCATGACTTGCGGTGAATATTTCTTTAAAGCAGGCGAGCATTCTTTAACCAGTCTGTCATAATTTCCGGCATAAATCAGTTTTTTAATATTTTCTACTTGTTCGGGAGCAATGTATAAATCGGCATTTTCTTCAAATCGCTCATCAAGACACCTGTTAATTTGTTTAAGCGCGTTATTTAATTGTTCAATTTCATTTTCGTTCATACGCAACTCCTAATTAATTTTATAGTCATTTACGAAACTTTCGGCGACATCTTCCGGCGTCAACAATCGTGACAGCTTTAAAGTCTTGTCATCTTGAATTTTAATGGTTATTACTTTGTTTTCGTCGATTGACCATTCAATAGGTATTTCATAGCCTTTTTTATATTCCGGCTTAGCTTGAATCATTCTCCCCGTCAACTGGGTGTACATGCTTGTCATATCTTCATTGCCGTCAGCTTCGACGCCGCTGTACAGGTAAAAGGGAAAATATGCAACATAATCGTCAAGAATTTTGTAGTTGTAAGTGCCGCTTGTACGGCTTAAGTCGGAGGGAATAAGCAATTCAAATTCGTCTGCCGCATTGCGTACGTAGATATTACTAGCCAATTTGTTACTTAAGCTTGAAATCTTTCTTACATCCATAGATACGTTATCTTCGTCAAGGCTCCAATGATAAAGCGCCGCGCCGCGTGAAACTGCAGTTCGTGTGTCATCTACAAAATTTATCGGAACATCACCAAAAAATTTTTTAATCGTCTCATAAGCTACATAAAAATTTGACATGCCGCCCGTGAGTATAACTTCGCCTATATCTTCCTTTTTCAGATTACTGCGCCGTAACGCCGTTTTAATAGGTGCCAATAAGCCGAATTTTGTTTCATTCGGTGAAGTATAACGGTAAAAAAGATCATCAAAAATTTTTTTATCCAGCACTATACCGGTAACAAACATTCCGTTAATCAGTTCAAATGATACCTTCATTTTAACCCTATTTAATTTTTTTTGATTGTCGCCGCATTCAATGATTTTTTTGCTAAGCTCCTTTTTATAGTATTCGGCATTTGAAACAATGCGGGAAATAATACGTCCTTGATCTTCTTCTGAATATTGGTCAAGTTTTTTATTCGTACGCTCAAATTCTTCAAGAAAGTATGCTCCCAAAAGGCGGTCAAAATTATCGCCGCCCAAATTCATGCGTTCCGATAATCCGACGATATCAACCAAGTAATCGCCATATTCATTTGGGCTTAATTTGGCAATGGACACATCAAGAGTTCCGCCGCCTATGTCATAAACCAATTTATATGTCTCGTCGCCTGTATCTTCTTCGTCAGGCTTGCTGTTAATGTATGAAAGAAGTGCGGCGGTAGGTTCATCCAAAATTATACAATTCTTAAAGCCGCCTAAAAGTACGGCGTTTTTTGTTGCAACACGCTCATCATCATTAAACGCCGCAGGAACTGTCACTACACATTCATCTGTTAAATGTCTGCTTTGATTAGGATAATTTTTTTTCAGTGTTTCGACTATTGTCCTTATGAAAAACGACGCGCATTCTTTCATATCAAAAGTTTGTACATTGTTTTTTCCCGCCAAACTCGGAATTGTTAAACGCGAATCTCCGCCCATACGTGTTTTTATGGAAAGCGCCGTTTGCAAAGGGTGATCTCCTGATGCATAAGTTTCTTTTGCAAAATGTCCTGTATAAACGCGCTTATTGTCAATATCAAAATAAAGTGCCGAAGGCAAACATTCATCGCTCATAAGTTCGCCGCCTTCACCGACTCTTCTAAGCTGTTCAATGCCACAAGAAATAAGATTTTCTAAAGGCGAATCATCTTCATTCTTCGTTTGGATAACAGAAACAGTACTGTTGGTAGTACCTAAATCAATTCCAATGTAAAAGCCCATAAATTACCCCTCCCGCGCAGGTTCCACTGTATCGGCAGGAGTATCATTGCCGGACGTTTCAGCATTGTTATTAGCAGGCGCAGTGTCGGCAGTTAAAGGCGCAGTGTCGGCAGTTGAAGGAGGAGTATTTTCTGCTGCCTTGTAAGACGCTCTGAAAATTTTGTCATCAAATGTGTATGCAGGAGCTGTTATGATAATTTTACCTTCATTAAAGTTGCCGAGATTAGCTATATAAGGTTCAAACTTCATTCGAGTATCCGGCGTAATTTCAAGCTTTTGATTAGGCTCGTAAAGCATTTCGACGCCTTGATTTTTCAAGAAGTCTGCTAAAATACTTAATCGTTTGTCGACATTTTCTTCCGGCTCCATAAGCTTATGGATTGATTCGCCGGTATCGCCATAAAGCTCTAACAATTCTTTAATAACTTTTTTACGTCCAATGTCTTCGCCGTTCGACTTTGCATGCGCTTTTTCTTTTTCGTTTGTATCCATTAAATTTTTTATGGTAGTTTCGTGCTTTTCCAATTCCGGCAATTTACGCGCATACCAACGCGCGGCAATAGAAAGTTGCTGTAAAATCTTTTCGCCGTACTCTGCCATTTGTGCAAAAGTTTCTTCGTCGTAATTTAAAGTAGGCAATTCTGTTTTAAACTGTAAACCTTTAGAAGACAAAATTTCCGTGATTTCGTCAATTTTGCTCGGCAAACTTTGTAACATTTCGGTATTTTTGCGGACATCGGTCACGCCTTTTTCTATGGGAGAAAGCCGATCTTCTAAACGTCCATTAATATCTTTTTGAGATTTGCAAATTTTATTGACGGTATCTTTTAAAGTTTTGGTGTCATTTGCTATTGAAGAAAGTCGATTGCTTAAGTTGTCATTAAAGTTTTTAGAGCTGTTTGCAATGGATTCCGGAAGTCTTTGCAAAATTGTGTTTGTTGCTTGTTGTATTAAATCTTGAGTGTTGTCGTCAGATTTTTCTATACGTTTTTGTATCTCGTTGTCAGATTTTTCTATACGTTTTTTTGTTTCGTCATTCCAATTTAAAATATTATCAAGAAGCTCGTTTTTAATAGGGTCTGTTACACCGGAAATTTGCTTGCTAATCGTGTTAAGCGTAGGATTGGTAAAACCGTCCTCCGTGTTACGTATAGGCGCATTTGTATTTTTAGTTGTCGCGGAAACGACATTGCTTTTTTGAGGTCTAGTACTACCACCATATTTATTCCCTTGTTTGCCACTGCCCATATTATTACTCTCCTGCCTTACCTGTAGTTAAAAGTTTATCAAGTTGCGATTTGCCTTTGACGCTGTAAAGTTCGTAGCCGACAGTTCCCGTATCGGCATCGGTATTTAATTTTATGCCGAGTTTACCGTTAGTCAATTTTTGCCTTATATCGGCGGTGACTTGAATACTGCCTACCTTATAATTGTCATTACGATTGCCTTGCACAATGTCTATTGAAATATCCTTTGTAAAGTCATACAAAGAAATAATTTTAGGCTGGGACGGTTCGCCGTAAATCGTATTTTTTGGCAACATTTCAACAAAATCATTTGACCATTTTATGCCGATAGCTCTACTTACACCGACGGCAATATCAAAGTCCAAAGATTTTTCAACGTACTTTAAGCCGCAATATATGCCTGCGCCTTCACCTACCATAATAGTAAGCTCTCCGACTTGTTCAGGTTCTTTGTCGAAGTAGTCACGAACTTTTTCATTTATCGCGGGAATATTGCTTGTACCGCCTACCATTATAATGCGGTCTATATCTTCGCGATCTAAATCGGCATCCAACAACGCGTCATCAAGTGTATCTTCAATTTTGGTCAAAAATACCTGTAGCCATGTATCAAAATCTTCCTGTGAAATAACCTCATCTATATAGAACTTTTCACCTAAATAACCGTAGAAAAAAAGATTTTCTTCATCTTCGGTACTTAACGATTCTTTCAATGCAACGGCTATTTGTCGCATTTTGAAAGTATCTGATGTAATTACTGCCGGAGGTTGTCTGTCCAAATTGTAATTAGGAAAATTTTTCTTCATTATATAGGAAATTTTTTTGACAATCATATCGTCGATATCAATGCCGCCGAGATTTTTGTCACCGTTTGTGGTCAAGACGCGAATATAAAATTTATCCTTTGAATGCTTTTGAAAATCAAAAATTGTAACGTCGAAAGTACCACCGCCCAAGTCAAAGACGAGAATTTTTTCGGCCTTGCCGCTTTCGGTTTTTTCCATAATTCCGAAACTCAATGCCGCCGCTACCGGCTCTTCAATCAATCCAAAAACTTGCAAACCTGCGCGTCTTGCCGCCTGTTCAATACGCCGTCTCTCGGTATTCTGAAAAGCAAAAGGTACGCTGATAACGACGCCTTCAACATTTTCACCGCCGAAAGCTTTTTCCACATTTTTTTTAATCCAAGAAAAAATATCTGCGGCAACTTCTTCATTGCTGACATTGCGTCCCAAATTCTCAATGTACTTTCTGAAATTGGAATTTTCCAAACTGCGCTTGATCGCGAAAACGGCGTTATCAGGATCCGGTTTACCTTTTTGTACTGCGTCATCACCGACAATGGTATTAATGCCATTTTTAGTTTTTTCATAGTAAATGACGTTGGGAAAAACTTCTCCTGCACCAAAAGAGCCGAGCGGTATGGGAATCGCGCATTTTTTTGCCGTATCCCAGCGCGTAACCACATTGGTAGACGTTCCAAAATCTATTCCTAAAAATAAACCCATTATACGCCCTCCGGTTCAAAAACCATTACAATTACTTCACCGTCAGCAATTTGACGATTATCCCCACCTTTATTTTCTTGAAAGACATACGCATAACGCAGGACAGCTTTAATAATATCTTGTTCCTGCTCATTTGTCGTCTTGTACTGTTCAGCTTTTGTTTCTTCGGAAATTTTATAAGGCAAATCGTCATTCAAGCGATCACCTTCATTGACTTGTATTGTCATAACTCCCAAGTTTGCCAAAAACTGATTCATTGTTTCCACTACAAAAAGGTAAACTTCTTCATTGGGATCATGCCTAAGCCCCTCATACGAAGGATACATTATATTATCCAAGAGATCATCTTTAATAAATTTTGCATAGAGTCTGCCGGATTCTTCGCGCAACTGCTTAACGGCATTACAAGTTTCACTTGCTTTTTTAAGCTCCGTTTTCAAAGCGCCCCGTGTAAGTTTTTTTATGGCGTTTGATAAAATAGATATAAATGATTGTATTTTTTTTCTCAATGACTCTTCCAAATTCTCATTCTTATTTTGAAAATCTTTCAAACTCTTTTGTAAACTTTGAAGGCTGTCTGCTAATTTATGGTTTAATTCCTTAATATCATCAGGTGAATCAATTTGCAGGTAAAAAGCCTTTTCGTCTGTTGGAATTATAAAATGCTTTATCCATTGGGACTTTTGAACGTCTTCAGCAGAATTTTCCTTTGTATCGACGCGACGCGGCATAATAATACCAAGTTTACGAAAGAATTGTTGTAATTCACTCAATAAATTTTCTACGTCCAAGCGATTCGGCTGTTTTAAATCTTCCATATACTTCATAATACCGTTACTGAGAACTTATAAAAAGTTATAAACTTTAATGTCCCATTCCTGATTCACCGCGTCCGCTTTTGCCGTAGCTACTTGCGTTTGGTATGACGCTCCACAGGCTTGAATTCCCCGCTAACGTACGGGTACTGAATCAATTAATTGACGTATCGCTTAAGATTTATCGCCGCTTGTAAGTCTCGGTCTATTTCATTTCCGCAAACT
>CAJOKY010000047.1 GCA_905235425.1 uncultured Selenomonadaceae bacterium | reverse complement strand
GGACGTTCAGACCTTCGCAAAGTTATGACTGATGAAGTTATCGAGCATAATTGCGAATGTTTTAAAAAGCAAATTTCCCGCTTTATCGACTTCAAGGACGGCAAGGCGTTAATGGTAAACAATGGCGACTGGTTACGTAAGCTGAATTACATTGACCTTCTGCGCGAAGTTGGAACTCACTTTACGGTTAATCGTATGCTGGCGGCTGAATGTTACAAGCAACGTTGGGAAAAAGGCTTAACGTTCCTTGAGTTCAACTATATGGTTATGCAGGCTTACGATTTTTACAAGCTGAATAAAGATTTTAACTGTGAAATGGAACTCGGCGGCGACGATCAATGGTCAAATATTATAGCCGGCGTTGAACTTACAAGACGCAAGACGGGACGCGCAGTTTTCGGTTTAACCAACAAACTTTTGACGAAAAGCGACGGTTCAAAAATGGGCAAGACTGCAGGCGGAGCGTTATGGCTTGACGCTGAAAAAGTTTCGCCGTACGATTTTTATCAGTATTGGCGAAATGTCGACGACGCGGATGTTAAAACCTGCCTGTCACTTTTAACCTTCCTGCCTATGGACGAAGTAAATCGTTTAAGTGCGTTGAAAGATTCGGCGATTAACGAGGCTAAAAAAATTTTGGCGTACGAAGTCACAAAGTTGGTACACGGCGAAGACGCGGCTAAAAATGCCGAGAAATCGGCGGCTGAAATTTTCACGGGGCAAAGTTCAGAAAATATGCCGAGTGTCGAAGTTGCCGACGCGGTAGGTAAAAAACTTTTGGACGTACTTTTGGCAGGTAAAGTCATTGAGTCGAAGGCGGAGGGACGCCGCTTAATTTCGCAAAGCGGCTTGACATTGAACGATGAAAAAGTTTCAGACGCAGATTTTATTTTAGCTGAAAAAGATTTTAAAGACGGTGCGGCGGTTATTCGCAAGGGTAAGAAGAAATTTTATAAGCTGGTGATTTGATTGCAAATAGATTTTCCGCCTGAATTTGATGTTAGATATTACAAAGAAATTTATCCTGAATTAAACGGTATACCTGATGAAGCTGTCATTGTTGAACATGCTAGGCGCTATGCCGAAGAGCAGGGACATTCCACTTGCATTTTGGATCGATCCGAATATTTAAGAGCATTTTTAAAAAGTTTGATTTCCGAAAATCCAATAAAAGTTTTGGAAATTGGTCCGTACGATAATCCAACTTGTATCGGTGAAAATGTGAAATACTTTGATGTACATGACGAAAAAACTTTAGAAAAAATGGCACTTGAGGCGCAACGTCCTTTTAAAAACACGCCGAAAAAAATCCATTACGTTGAACCGACAGGTAATTTGAAAATTGTTAATGAAAAGTTCGATATGGTTTTTTCGTCACACTGTATTGAACATCAGCCGGACTTAATAATTCACTTGCAAAATGTTGGTGACATTCTAAATGATGGCGGTTTTTATGTTTTGGTGATTCCCGACAAAAGATATTGTTTCGATCATTTTCGCAGTGAAGCAACAATTTTTGAAGTTATGGACGCGCATGTAAATTCACGTTCGTTGCATACATTTAAAAGCGTTGCGGAAAATGAATGTTTGCATACGCACAATAATTCTGTTTTACATTGGTTTGGCGTACATGGCTCTGCTGAAATAAACACCGAAAATTTTATTCGTTCAACTGAGATTTATGGAAAAAGTATGAGCGGGGGGGGGTATGTCGATGTTCATGCGTGGTGTTTTACGCCAAAAGTCTTCAGCGGCATAATCGAAAAATTAAACCAACTCGGTCTGATAAATTTGCAAATGCACAGGTTATGCCACACGGTTTGGGGAAGGTTTGAATTTACCGCCGTTTTAAAGAAAGATTGACGGTTTAGCGTTGACTTTCAAAAAAATTTTTGTTACCATTTTTTCAAATATGATTGTTTATTTTTAACAGTGGAGGAGGTATGTTTATGGCGCAAAATAAAGTTTATGCTTTTCTCGGTCCGCACTGCGCGGGAAAATCTACAATGGTGGCACAGCTTATGTCAATGGGTATTCACTACGTGCCGGCGCTTACAACCAAAGTTTTTGAAGAACGTTACGCCTACAAGCGCAAACTGTTTCGTACTGTCAGCAAGGACGATTATGCCGCAGAAAAACTTATAATCAACAACAATTATCAAGGCAGTAATTTTGGTTTTCGCAAAGATGACATTTTGGATTCGTACAAACAGCACAAAGTTACCATAATGATTATGATGGATATTGACGGCATTAGAAATGTTGCGAAATTCATCAATCAAGATTTGGTTACAATCTTTTTGATGATTAACGACGAGGCTTTTGTGGAAAGACTTTTAAGGCTCGGTTGCTCAAATGAAGAAATAAATTACTATATGGAGTACGCAGAGAATAATAAAGAATTTGAAAAATGGAAGTCTGCCGATTACGTCGTAAAAAATACCGCGTCGCCGCGTACCGCACTTGAACAGATTTTGGCGATAATGGGGCTTATGACGTTGGTACCGCAAAATGATTTCACTAAACTGACTAAGTAAATATAAAATTTCGGCTGTCGCTTAGGCGGCAGTTTTTTTTTACAGGGAACAGGTAAGAGGGAACAGGGAGCAGGGAGTAGGGAGCAGGGAAAAGAAAAAACTAATCCCTATTCCCTAATCCCTAATCCCTATGATATAATTTCGCGGAAAAATTTTGAGAGGATGGTTTATTTGTCTGTAAAGACTGCGTTGCGCGTGCATTTTTACGACACCGATACAATGGGTGTTGTGCATCACGCAAATTATATTCGTTGGTTTGAAACGGGGCGCGTGGAATTTCTGCGCTCAATCGGCATAACTTTAACCGAAATGATGAACGACGGGATTTTGTTTCCGCTTACAGAAATTAAGGCAAAATTTCTGCATTCCGGCAAATTTGATGACGATTTGGAATTGGAAACGATACCGGTTGAACTGACGAAAGTTAAAATGGAATTTAAGTATAAGATTCGCCGAAAAAGCGACGGTGAACTTTTGGTGAAGGGTTACAGTCAAAATGTTTTCACAAGCGCCGAAACGGGGAAAATTACACGTCTGCCGGAAAAATATTTTTCAAAATTGGAGCAGGCAACGGTTGAGGAGATGGCTTAAAAGAAATGGTGATAATTGAAGGATTATTAATCGCGGCAGTAGTCGTAGTACTCGGCGTGGCAATATTTTTGAAAATGCGCGGGCAAGAAAAAATCGTACCGCGTCTTGATAAGCGCACGCCTTTTAAAATTGAAAGCCGCGATGAAAAATCCGTGACACTTTCCACGACGATAGAATTTTTTAATGAAGGTTCACAAAGCGGCATGATTGTTGACGCCTATGTAAAGCCGCAACTGCCTTTTGAACAATACGACGGCATGAATGTACGCGGCAAGGCGGAGGTTGAAGGCAAGCCGCGCGAAGATGATTATTTTGAAGCGCTGGTAATGGAACATCAGCAGGGATTTAACTTCGTGGCTAAAGTTACGTTGACTGCGCGGAAGGGCATGACGCTTGAAGAAGCTGTATCGCACATGGTAGATTTTCCGATAGAAATTATTTATCGCGAAGTCGGACGTACGCCGATGCATTTTTCCATAGCGAGAATTTTTTTGCCTGCTGAAGAGTTGGCAAAATTGGTAGGCGTGAAGTTGATTAAAGATTTATGAAAACGACAGGTTACAAGTTTGAGGCTGTTGTAAAAATCTAACGTTATGAAAAATATTTAGTTTTTTTAATCAACTTTCTTTTGGCGCAAAAGAAAGTAGCAAAGAAAACATGTCCGCTGAAACGACATCACGTCGTTTGCGCGGACGGGCGCGCGTCCTTGCGCGCCTTCTAATGGCAACGTTATACTTTTACCAACCGGCTCGTAACCGAAAGGAGCTATTATGGCAGTAGAAATAATTCCGATAAAGACGCGAATTTTGACACCGAAAGATAACATTGTAGATATGATAGCGAAGTATACGCGCGACATAATCGGTCCCGATGACGTGTTGACTGTTGCTGAAAGTGTCGTGGCGATAACGCAGGGAAATTTGATTCGTCCCGACGAAATGAAAATTACCTGTCTTGCGCGTCTTTGTTGCAGATTTATTCCCGATTACGGTTCATTGGCAACGCCGCACGGTATGCAGGCGCTTATGCTGAAAGAGGGCGAATGGCGCGTTGCATTTGCGTTAATCGGCGGATTTTTGGGCAAAGTTATAGGACAGCGCGGGCTCTTTTATAAATGGGGCGGGCGTCAAGCGGCGTTGATTGATGACGTTACCGGCGATATGCCGCCTTTTGACAAGTGCGTTGTCTACGGTCCGGAAAATCCCGATCAAGTTGTTGCCGATATCAAGGAGCGGTTAGGCTGTTTCGGTGCTATGATTGCCGACGTAAACGATTTAAAGCGCTCGCGAATTGTTGGCGCTACTAAGGGCATGAACGCGCAGCTTGCCGCAAATTTGCTGATTGATAATCCTTTCGGCAATGCGTCCGAGAAAACGCCTATTTGCATTTTGAAAGGCTTTAAACAGGAGCAGGAACATGTTAGAGGGTAGAGGGTAGAAGGTAGAGAATAGAAAGTAGAGGGTAGAAAGTAGGAGTTAGTTAATATGATGAAAGTTTTACGAACGGCATTTTTGGTGATGATGATGACATTAATATTTTCTGCCGTAACAAATGCGGCTCCCGTACCACTGCGCGGAATTGTCGAGGGATTTTACGGTACTCCTTGGACAAATGAAAACCGCATCGACATGATGAATTTTTGTCGCGAACACGGCTTGAACGCCTACATTTACGCGCCGAAAAATGATCCGTACCACCGCGATAAATGGCGTGAACCTTATCCCGCCGATAAGCTGGCAGAAATTAAAACCCTTGTTGAAACTGCGAAGGCGAATAACATCAGATTTACTTTCGCAATTTCGCCGGGACTGGATTTAAAATACACCGGCAGTGAAGGCGAACAGGATTTTAAAGCGCTCGTCAATAAGATGAATACCATGTACGCGCTCGGCGTACGCAGTTTTGCAATTTTCTTCGACGATTTGAAAGACAGCAAGGGCAGACATCATGAAGACGGTAAAAAGCAGGCTGAACTTTTGAACAAGGTGCAGGACACTTTTCACCGTATGCACAAAGACATTGTGCCTTTCATTACCGTGCCGACAGAGTATTTTTACAACGATATGATTGACGGCAGGAAGATTAAAAGCTACACAAAAGATTTTGCTGAAACCATTGATGAAAAAATTGTCGTGCTGTACACGGGCAACGGCGTAGTTTGTGAAGGAATTTCAGATAACGATTTACGCAACGTCAATGACATTTACCAAAACGATCGCGGCATCGGTATTTGGTGGAATTACCCCGTAAACGATTATACCTTACGTCCCGACGGCAAGGGCAATTCAAAATTGGCGCTTGGTCCGATACAAAAGTTGCCTACAAAAAATATGCACGCGATTTTCTTTAATCCAATGGGGCAAGAAAATATGTCGAAGATAGCATTGGCAACGGCAGGGGAATATACCAACGCGCCGGAAATTTACCGTCCCCAGCAGGCATGGGAAAAAGCCATTGATGAGCAATTCGGCAATCTTGCCTACTCAATGAAAATTTTTGCCACGCATTCACAGCATATGGAAAATTCATGGGCTAAGTGCGGTCCTGCCGACGCGCCGAATTTCACTGCCGCCGCCAACGTAGTAATGATGGCTGCGCGTAAAGGTCGCACGGTAGATTTAACGTCGCTTGAGGCGCAAATTTCTGAAATGGAACTTGCCGCAGATACACTGTTGACGCGCTTGCCGCAAAAATATTTGGCAGAGTGCAAGCCGCAACTTGAACAGTTTAAGCGTATCGCGCAGGCTGATAAATTGGCTGTAGCGTCGCTTAAGGCGGGAAAACTCAATCCGTCGTTAAAGACACTTCGCGCAGAAATTGAACGTAACGCAAAAACCGCTATTCTCTCCGAACAAGCCGCGTTGAAATTTGTCGACGACGTTTTGGAGCTTATGGGCAAGTAACTTTTCAAAATAATTTATAGCATAAAAATAAATCCCTACGTACGAAAACGCAGGGATATTTTTTTGCAATCTGCGCGGCTATTTTTTAAACGTCAAGCAAATTTTTTCCGCGACTTAAAAGCGCCGTCCGATTTATTTTTGCCTCAAGTACTTCAATAGGCAAGCCGCATTCGTCACGTAACACTTTCAGTATTTCCGACGGCTTAACACTGCCGTCCTGCTTAATTTTCAAGCCGAATTTTATTTTCAAGCCGCCTTCGACTTCATAGACTTTCACGGATTCGGCAATGAGTGATTTAATTTCAATTTCGCGGGATTTTTTCGGCGTTACGCGATTAAAGATAAGAGTTTTGGCAGAGTTAAATTTTTTCGCCGCATTCTCCGCAACGCTGAAATTTTCGGCAAACGGTACAAAGACTTCGTAGCGTGCAAAATCGATTAATACAGTCAACGCCGGAGCCTTTGCAGAAATTTTTTTAATGCGTACAATTTCGCCGCCTTTTGGCAAATGCGCGTTTAATTTCGCCATAACCGTCGGCGAGTCGATATTGGAATTTAAAACGAAGTCCACGTATTCACAGCTACCGGTAACACCTACACCGAGCGCCGTTGCAAAGGAAATTTTTAAATGCGGGTTAAAACCTTCAGAATAGGCGGCAGGAAGTTTTGAACGTAAAAGCGCGTACCTGAACACGTCGACATATTCCAAGTGCGACAAGAAAGCCAACTCTTCGCCCTTTCTAATCTGCGCGCGGTAAGTTGAGGGATTAGGGATTAGGGAAGAGGTAACAGATTTTTTTTGTACTGATTCAATTGCCGAATTACGCCTGTCAATGACATTGACGCCTAATTTCATGCAGACATTACAGCCTTGACAAGAAGTGCGGCGGCAATCTGCGGTAGTTTGCCCTTCCTGCGATTTTTCCCATTCTTCAACCAAGTAATTTTTACTCACGCCGGGCGAAGTGTGATCCCACGCCAACGGTTCATAAATTTTTCTATCGCGTTCATTAAAATACGCGCCGTCAATGCCGCATTCGTCAAAGGCATTTTGCCACGCGTCGAAGTTAAATAAATCCGACCAACCGTCAAACTTCGCGCCGTTACGCCACGCAGTCTCAATCACCTTTGCAAGCCGCCTGTCACCGCGTGCGATAATGCCTTCCAACACTGAAACTTTGGCGCTGTGGTAATTGTAGGTTATCGCTCTGTCACGAATAAGACTTTTCAAAAATTGTTGACGGCGTTCAAATTCGGCAAGGGAAATTTGCCCGTACCATTGAAAAGGCGTAAAAGGTTTTGGTACGAAACAGGCAACGCTTAAAGTAATTTTAACATCGCGGCGATTAGTCATTTCGCGGTACAGATTCGCCACCTTCTGCGCGAGGTCTGCTATACCGGCAATGTCTTCGTCCGTTTCGGTAGGCAACCCCATCATAAAGTAAAGCTTAACTGTTTTCCAGCCCTTTTCAAATGCCGCCGCGCAGGCATCAAGCAAATTTTGTTCAGTGACATTTTTGTTAATCACGTTGCGCAGGCGTTGAGTACCTGCCTCCGGCGCGAAGGTTAAGCCGCTTTTTCGTACAGCTTGAAGTTTTTCGGCAAGTTCAATGGAAAAGCTGTCAATGCGAAGTGACGGCAGGGAAAAATTCACGCGTTCATTTCTGAAGTCCGCCATTAAATCTTCGACAAGGCGATTAAGGCAGGAGTAATCGGCGGAGCTTAACGACGTTAAAGACATTTCGTCATAGCCGGTAGAATCAATCAGCCGCCGCGCAGTTTCACGCAAAACTTTTTCAGAGCGTTCACGTACAGGACGATAGCACATGCCGGCTTGACAGAAACGACAGCCGCGCGTACAGCCGCGAAAAAGTTCCAATGCCGCGCGATTGTGTACAATGTCGATAAACGGCACGATTGGGCTTTGTACGAAGGGGACGGCGTCTAAATCCTTTACAACGCGTTTATAAACGGTTGACGGCGCGGCAGGCTCCAATTTTTTCATACCGATAAATGAAGGCGTAGCCGGTAGCTTGTAGCTTGTAGCTTGTAAATCCTGATCCCTAATCCCTGTTCCCTGTTCCCTAACTTCGTAAATAGGTTGATAAAAACGCGGCACATAAATTCCGCTGACGTTTAAAAGTCTGCGTAAAAATCCTACGCGTCCGCCGACCTTGCCGGAATTTTTCCACGCAATAAAATTTTCCACAACTTCATTTAAAATCTCTTCGCCTTCACCTACTACGAAGAAGTCAAAAAAATCAGCTATCGGCTCGACGTTGTAGACGCAGGGACCGCCGCCTATCACGAAGGGTTCATCATCTGCGCGGTCTTCGGCGTGAAGTGAAATTTTTGCCATATCCAACATATTCAGCACGTTGGTAAAAATCATTTCGTACTGCAGAGAAAAGCCGAGAAAATCAAAATCTTTCACGGCGCGTTTAGATTCCAATGCGAAAAGCGGAATATTGCGCGTACGCATTTCATTTTCCATATCTGTCCACACCGCGTAAACACGTTCACAAAGTGTATCTGCGCGGCTGTTCATAATCCCATACAAAATGGAAAGTCCCAAATTCGACATACCGACTTCGTAAACGTCCGGCAAGGCTAAAACCATGCGGCATTGAACATCGTCCCAATTTTTTAATACGGCGCCAAATTCTCCGCCCGTGTATCTGACCGGCTTCGTGACTTTTTGTAAAACTTCGTAAGGTAAATTTACCTGCAAACAATTTCTCTCCCAACTAAAATTTTTCAACTAAACAGCAACAATTTCTGTTTGTGCAAGTGAATATTCATCAGAATTGCAATAGATAAAATATTTGTCGTAAGCGAACTTATACCGTAGCTCATAAGCGGCAGGGGTATGCCGGTGACAGGCATAATGCCGGTTGTCATGCCGACATTTACCAAGACGTGAAAGGCAAGCATTGACGTGATACCTACCGCCAAAAGACGCCCAAAAATATCGCTGGCGTCACGTGCAATTTGCATGCCGCGCCATAACACCAACATATACAGAAAAAGTAAAATAATCGCACCGACAAAGCCAAATTCTTCACCGACAACTGCAAATATAAAGTCAGTGTGATTTTCCGGCAAAAAGTTCAGCTGACTTTGTGTCCCTGCAAAAAGTCCCTTGCCGAATAGCATTCCCGACCCTATCGCGATTTTAGATTGAATTATGTGGTAGCCTGAGCCGAGTGGATCTACATTTGGGTCAAGGAAAACCATTATTCGCATTTTCTGATAGTCTTTTAAAAACTGCCAAAGTACCGGCATTGCCGCGACGCCCATAACTACGATTGTTGCAAAAAGTTTCCAGTTTATGCCGCAAGCTATCACCATGCCGAAAAAAATTGCCATAAATACAAGCGACGTTCCCAAGTCCGGCTGTTTCAAGACCAAAAGAAATGGCAGTCCCACGTACGCGGCGACGGGTAATAAATCTTGAGGCGTGTCTAATCTGCCCATACGCGATTCCAATACCGCCGCCAAACAAATTATCATTATCAGCTTTGAAAATTCTGAAGGCTGTATGCTGATAAATCCTATTTGTATCCAACGCTGTGCGCCCAATGCCGCGTGACCGAAGAGCATTACCGCCAATAACATTACCAAATTAAAAATATACAGCGATTTTCCGTACTGTTGTAAGCCGCGATAATCAAAATTCATTATGAATACGGCTATTGCAATGTTTATCATGGCGAAGATGCCTTGACGTTGCACGTACCAAAATCTTTCTTCACTCGGCGTGTTTACGTGCGTGGCACTGCTTATTATGATTAAGCTGTAAAATATTATTGCAAGCGACGCTAAAAGCAGTACAAAATCTATTCGTCTTAAAGCGCGTCTATATTCTGTCGGAATTAGTTGCAAAGTTTTCACTCCCGAATATGTTTAGGGATTAGGGCACAGGGATTAATAATTGCCCAATGTAACCTTACTGCCCAATTTCAGTTTTTACAGGATTATAGCATATTTTACAATTCCTTCAAAATGGAAAGGTAATTTTCATAACGTTCACGCAATATTTTACCTTCGGAAACGGCATTTATAACGCCGCAATTCGGTTCATGGTCATGACTGCAGTCATTTAAAAATTTGCACGCTGATGAAAACTGCGCGAACTCTTTAAAATAATATCTCAAATTATTTTTCGTGATGCCGACATCTTTTAAATCCACCGCGCTAAATCCCGGCGTATCAACCAAAAAGCCGTCGTGAAATTTTATCAGCTCGGAAATGCGCGTTGTATGTTTGCCGCGCAGAATTTTTTCACTGACATTGCCGACTTTCAATTTTAAATTCGCGTCAATCGCATTGAGTAGAGAAGACTTACCGACGCCGGAAGGTCCCGCAAATACCGTGATGCCGCTTGATAAAATATTTTTCAGCGTGTCAATATTTTCACCTGTCAGCGTCGAAGTGCGAATAATTTTGTACAACGATTCATATTCAGATAAAAAATTTTCTGCGGCAAGGTCAATTTTATTCACGCAGATAATAATTTCGTCAAGGTGCGCTTGCTCTGCCAATACGATAAAGCGATTTAAAAGTAGCGGGTGCAAATTTGGATTAGCGGCGGCAAAAGTTAAAATCACTCTGTCGACGTTGGCAACGGCAGGGCGATTCAGCAAACTTTTTCGCGGCAAAATTTTTGTGATAACGCCTGTACCGTCGGCAAGCGGCGATATTTCTACGAAGTCGCCGGGATAAACCGAACTGCCGGATTTTTTATCGCGCTTTATGATTCCGCGCAGTTTGCAGGGAATTAAATTTTCCGCAACCTGCACGAAGAAAAAACTGTTGTAAAATTTTATAACTTGTCCCGTCATATGTTTACCTAGTTGCTAGGGGGTAGAGGGTAGGAGGTAGATAGTAGGGGGTAGGAGCTACAATCTACCTTCTACTTTCTACAATCTACCCTCTACTTTCTACAAATTCAAACTCGACATATTAAATATTGGCAACATTATTGAAAATACCAACACGGCTACAATTAATCCTGCGGCAAGTGTACCTAAAACTTCAGCCTTTGCAGGCAATTCGCGCAGAGTCTCCTCAATTTCAAAATCTGCCATTGATTCACATTGACGCAGCATTTCTACAATTTCGCCTGTCGCCTCACCTGTAGCGATTAAGCCCAAGTACAGCGGCGAAATTTTTTTCATTGTACGGCGTAAAACTTTTTCCAACGTGTCGCCTTTTTCTATTGAAATTTTCGCGTCGCCTAAAACTTGACGCATAAATAAATTTTCATCTGACGCCGCGCTTAATTTTATCGCCTCGTCCAAAGTCACGCCGCTTTCCAATAAAA
>CAJOKY010000046.1 GCA_905235425.1 uncultured Selenomonadaceae bacterium | reverse complement strand
GGAGCCTGGAAAATACACCTGCAATAAATACGTCAACAGCGCCGTCAGTGTCGCGCCAAATTTCCGGTCCCGTTGTAGCTTCGTGAATCGCAGGATTTTCGGGATTGGTGAATTGACTCGGTATAAAGGCATTGGGAATTTCTTTAGCCAACTCCTCCGCCTTCGCAATGGCGCCTTTCATACCCTTAGCGCCTTCAGTCAAAACAATTTCCGCGCCGTAAGCTTTCAATAAATTGCGACGTTCAACACTCATTGTTTCCGGCATTGTCAAAATTGCGCGGTAACCTCTAGCCGCCGCGACGCTTGCAAGACCAATGCCTGTGTTGCCGCTGGTCGGTTCAATTATAACCGAATCAGCCTTAAGCTTGCCTTCCTGCTCCGCCTTCTCAATCATAGCCTTAGCAATGCGGTCTTTGACACTTCCGGCGGGGTTGAAGTATTCAAGCTTGACAAGAATTTTAGCATTGACATTAAACGCGGCTGAAAAATTTTTTGCCTCCAAAATCGGCGTGTTACCGATTAATTCCGTGACACTGGTATAAATTTTACTCATGAAATTTTCCTCCAAAATATTTTAAAGTGCCTTAAATCCTTCTTCAAGGTCGGCAATAATGTCGTCAATGTGTTCAGTGCCGATTGAAAGACGAATCGTCGATTGAGTGATACCCGACGCGGCAAGTTCGGCGTCGTTCATCTGCGAATGGGTAGTTGAGGCGGGGGGAATAACCAAAGATTTTACGTCGGCAACGTTGGCAAGCAGTGAGAAAATTTTCAGATTGTCGATAAACTTTTTCGCCGCCGCCGCGCCGCCTTTAATTTCAAATGTAAAAATTGAAATGCCGCCGTTCGGAAAATATTTTTTGTAAAGTTCATGGTCGGGGTGCGTTTTAACGGCGGGGTGATTGACTTTCGTGACATTGGGATTTTTGCTGAGGTAGTCGACAACTTTCAAGGCGTTTTCTACATGACGTTCGACGCGCAGAGATAAAGTTTCCGTACCTTGCAAAAGTAAAAATGCGTTGAACGGCGAAATAGTCGCGCCGGTATCGCGCAGAATTGTAGCGCGAATGTACGTCGTAAATGCCGCCGCGCCGAGAGCTTTATAAAATTGTACGCCGTGATAGCTTGCATTTGGTTCAACGAGCCATGAAAATTTGCCGGATTTTTCCCAGTCAAATTTGCCGCCTTCAACAATAATGCCGCCTAAAGTCGTGCCGTGACCGCCAATAAATTTTGTAGCCGAATGAATTACGATATCAGCGCCGTATTCAAAAGGTCTAATCTGATACGGCGTTGCAAAGGTGTTGTCGATAACCAGCGGAATTTTATGTTTATGCGCAATGTCGGCAACGGCTTTAATGTCAATTAAATTCGCGTTGGGATTGCCGACAGATTCAATAAAAATAAATTGCGTGTTGGGTTTAACGGCTTTGTCGAAAACTTTAACGCCTTGCGTAGGGTCAACAAAAGTTGTATCAATACCGTAGTCGGGAAGTGTATGTTCAAAAAGATTGTAACTGCCGCCGTAAATCGTCGTAGCGGCTACGATATGCTGTCCCTTATGTGCGAGAGCCTGCGCGGTGTAGGTGACAGCCGCCGCGCCGCTTGCCAATGCCAATGCAGAAGTGCCGCCTTCCAATGCCGCGATACGCTTTTCAAAAATTTCTTGCGTGGGATTAGTCAAGCGTCCATAAATATTTCCGGCGTCACGAAGACCAAAACGATCTGCCGCGTGGTCGAAGTTATGAAATACGTACGACGTAGTTTGATAGATCGGAACTGCGCGGGAATCTGTAACGGGATCCGCCTGCTCCTGCCCTACGTGTAACTGTAACGTTTCAAATTTGTATTTTCTTTCACTCATTTTAAAAACTCCTTTGATTTATAAACTTTGCCGGTATGAAAGATTTCAATTTTTACTGTCACAATAATTTTACTTTTAACTACTAATCCCTGCTCCCTACTCCCTGATCCCTAAATCCCCTCGCCGTCAAGACCCGTGAACCTATGGCGAACAATGCGCTCAATCTGTACGACGTGACCTTTTTGAATTTTTATCGAAAGTTGCCCGTAATCAAGCTTTGAAAATTCCTGCCGAATTTTATTTGCAAGCGCGGCAAAAATTTTATCGTCACGCTGAAAAATGTCTTCGCGCCAATCGGTAAGTCGCCGTTTGTGATGAATTTCAATTTGGATTAGACAAGCGTCCTGCGCGATAAAAATAATTTCGCCGTTTGGAATTTTACAAATTTCTTCAAATACGAAATTTAAAACTTCGTCGGGAATTGTACCTACGGAAATTTTTTTTGTCATAGTTTCACCTTGAAAAAGCGAAAAGCCCGCATAGTTCAACTTCCGCTAAACTTGCAGGCTTCCGCTTATCGAATCACCTATAAAGTTTCTTTTATCCATAGCGGCAATTTTACCGCAGAAAAATTTTTTTGTCAATCAAAATGCAAACTGTCACTTTTGCAGATAGCTAAACCGCGTCGTCAAAATTTTAAGCCGCACCGAAATTTTTATTCGTTTTGAGATTCAAGCAAGCCATAAGCGCCGTCTTTACGCTTGTAAACTACGCAAATTTCATTGGTGACGCCGTCGCGGAAGACGAAGAAATTATGATTGAGCAAGTTCATCTGCAAAATCGCTTCCTGCACGTCCATAGGCTTGACGAAAAAGCGCTTTGTCTTGACGATAGGAAATTCGCCGATATCCTCTTCAACTTCGGGATGAGATTGAGCTTTTTGTTCTTCGATTAATTCTGACTTAAAGCCGCCTGCGCGGAAACGTCTTTCCAATTTGGTTTTCTGCTTGCGAATTTGGCGTTCAAGTTTTTCAATGACAAGGTCTATTGACGTGTACATATCTCCTGTAGCCTCTTCGCCGCGCAGAATAAGCCCGCCGGGAACTTCCGCCGTGACTTCGACGATATGACGATCTTTTTCAACTGCCAACAGTACAAAAATTTCGTCAATGTTGCCGAAGTAGCGATTAATTTTTCCTACGCGCTTTTCCACGTATTCGCGCAATGCCGGCGTGACTTCGGTGTTTTTACCTCTGATGTTGAATGTTGCCATGAAATTCAACCCCTTCCGATATTTCATTTATCTTCGCTTAATATTCTGCAAATTTAATGATAATCCTTTATCGTACGAAAAAAATAAAAACCGAAAAATTTATGTCACTAGGACGTGTTGATTAATTCAAATTTCTAATATGATTTATTTTTTTATCAACTTTCTTTTGGCGCAAGGACGCCGGAAATGCCGCGTTTCTAATTATAATTTACTTTATTCAACACGCCATACCGGCTATCAGCTAAAAAAATAACCGTCGAGAAACTCGGCGGCTTTTTTAATTTGGTTTAATTGACATAAGAAAATATTTTGCTAAAATTTTTAAGTAAGGTTTATTTAACGGGAACACAATGTTTGTTATTGATGTCGGCAACTTTTTGAACGCGGCGACGATATTTTTCTGCAGTCAAAGGCTCGGTCTTCATCCACGTTTTTACAATTTCCATTGCGATAGCTCCGCCGATAATTTTACCGCCGATACAAAGTACATTGGAGTCGGTGTGTTCGCGTGACAGCTGTGCGCAGAAAGGATCTTGACAGACGGCGGCATAAATGCCGTAAATTTTATTTGCGATAAGCGCACTGCCGTAACCTACGCCGTCAACAAAAATGCCGCGATCGCATTCGCCCTTAGCTACGGCAAGCGCCGCAGGGTAAACAAAATCCGAAAGGTCGCAACCTTCCTCGTCGTAAGTGCCGAAATCTTTTACTTCGTGTCCTTGACTTTCAAGATATTTTTTAATTTCGTTTTTAAGTTGCGTACCGGCATGATCATTCGCCATTGCAATTTTCATAAAAACGCCCCCCTTAACTGTTAATATATTTAGTAAACTGTTGACAGATTTAAGATTTTGTTTTCTAATACTTCTATGCAAGAAAAATATTTCCTTTAAAAATGTGGAGGTTTTGTGATGAAAAAATTTTTAAAATTAGCTTTAACCGTGCTTATGCTCGTTGCTTTAATCAGTTTTCAAAACGTCGAGGCGGCGGAATTTAATCACGCGCTTTTAAGCCAAACTCAACTTACCGAGTCTGCGTCTAAAGACATTCCCAAAATTATTATGCGCGAAAATCCCAATGACATTACAATTTTTGGTGAACCCGTTGCAACACAATCTCAAATGGTGAAATTTATTCTTGCACGCAATCCCAAGCCGAAAATTAATTGCTCTGTTGAAGAGTTGGTAAGCTACTACTACGAAGAGGGCGCGGTTGAAGGTATTCGCCCCGATATCGCGCTTTGTCAAGCGATTAAAGAAACCGGTACGTGGAATTACGGCGGAGACGTTACGCCGGATCAAAATAATTATTGCGGACTCGGTACAACCGGCGGCGGCGTGAAAGGCGGTTACTTCCCTACGCCGCAAATTGGCGCGCGCGCACACATTCAGCACCTTTTAGTTTACACGTCAACACGTCCCACTAAGCGTGAAAATGTCGACCCGCGCTATGATCACATTGTAAACAATCGCCGCGATGTTTTCGGCAACATTCATACTTGGACGGGATTAAACGGCGTATGGGCGTCACCAGGTCACAATTACGGGCAAGAAATTTTAGGATTGTGGCAACAGGCGCTTGCAATGTATTCAGGCGGCGAATCTGTCGGACAAGTTGCAAGGGAAGGTAACACGCCGGAAGACCGCGCGGCTAATTTCGTACTTAGCGGTTTAATTCATTACGGCGAAAAAAATTTCACAAGTGCAGAGGCTGATTTTCAAGCGGCTGTGAATATTACACCCGATGAACCCGACGCACTTTGGGATTTAGCATTGGCTCAAGAGAAAAACGGTAAAGTTGCAGAAGCCATTCAAACTTATGACAGAATGTTACAGATTAAGCCCAATTTTGAAACCGGTTATTACAATCGCGGTTTATTGAAACTTTCACGCAATGACTACAACGGCGCGATTAGCGATTTTAAGCGTGCATTGCAGATTGAAAGCAGATTTGTTGAGGCGCAAAATGAAATTGCCATTGCTCATTTCAGACAGGGTATGTACAATGAAGCGTGGCAGGATATTCAAATTGCCGCGAAGATTAACACGACTAATGACATTGTAAATTCCAACTACGCAAAACTGAAAGCCTGCGTAAAATAACAGATTGGAGATTTAGACAAATATGTTATTGCCAATACCAGGCCGAGCACCTGTAGACAGATACTTCATGCTACCCCCCCTTCGGATCAACGTCCTACACAATTTATAACGTTCGGCGCTCATTCTTATGGTGACATAAATCTTGAAATTGGCGGTGAAGCTCCAATTAATGTTTTTGTTGGAAGATTTTCTTCAATAGCAGCCGGCTTTACCGTGAGCATGGGATTAAATCACCTTTATAAAAATGCCGTGACGACATATCCTTTTGATGACGGCAGTATTTGTAATGAATTTATTTCTTACGGGAAAAATTATCTTAAAGACGAAATGCCGCGTTCAAGAAGATTGGATAACCATTACCAGACCATAATAGGCAATGACGTATGGATTGGGCGCTGTGCAACGGTTATGGGCGGCATTAAAATAGGTAGCGGGGCAATTATCGGTGCAAACTCGGTAGTGGCAAAAGACATTCCGCCTTACGCAATAGCCGTCGGCAATCCTGCAAGAGTGGTGAAGTATCGGTTTGATGAGGAAACAATCAAAAAATTTATGGCAATAAAATGGTGGAATTGGGATATCGACAAAGTTTGCGCCAATGTTCACAAAATGTATGACGTGGAAAAATTTTTGGCTGAACACTACACGTCGGAACTTGAAAACGTCGTTGAAGACGATCTTGGAAAAGAAGTTGAAAAATATCGTGAAGAATGTCGCAAAGTTTATACGTTTATTGCCGACTTCAGGTCACCGTATCCGGTATGGCGTCGCGTCCTGCGCGGTTTATATTCTTCAAACATTCAAAATGCAGTGTTGATGTTTTTTTTAGGACTGGGCGCTACAGACAAAGACATTGAGGAATTAAAAAATTTTCCGAGTACGTTGGAAAAAATAACTGCCGTGCCCGTAGTTAAATGCATCGCGCCTGTAAACGGAAAAATTTATTCTTCTCACGTACTGAAAAAATCCGATTATTTTATAACCAACCGCGAAATGATAACCTCTGAATGTCTTGACTTATTGTATAATACAGACGTCAAAATTCTTTACGCATTGAATGACGGAATTTTTGAAGGCGAACCGCTTGTCGATTGGTCTAAAGTTTAATTCACATTAATGGAAGGTGATGCATTGGAGAATTCAAATTTGCCGCCGCGTCGAACTCGTTCAAAGAGTCGGCTTGTACTTTTTATCTTTCTTATGATTTGCTTTATAACTTCCGCCGTTGCCGGAGCTATGTTTGCTTCATCAAGCGTATTTGACAGCAAGAAAAAAACTCCCGTGACTGTGATTGAAAAGCAACGCGAAAATAAAAGCGAAGAATTGATAAAAGCAACAGATAAGGCGACAATTTTAATTATGGGCGTAGATATTCGACATGACGACGTGGGACGCTCGGATACTCTTATGGTTGCAACGGTTGATCCTAAGTACGATCAAGCGTCACTTTTGTCAATCCCTCGTGATACGCGCGTTAGAATTTACGGCTATGGTTTTGACAAAATAAATGCCGCGTATGCATACGGCGGTGAGCCTCTTACTGAAATTACCGTAGAAAATTTTCTCGGCATTGACATTGACCATTACATAATTGTCAACGTTCGCAGTTTTGTAAAAATAATTGACGCGATAGGCGGCGTTGATATCTACGTACCAAAACGTATGTACTACGAAGATCCTTGGGATGACGACGGCGGGCTTGTCATTGATCTTTATCCCGGGCGCCAGCATATGGACGGAAAAACCGCCGTGACTTATGTGCGTTATCGCGATTCAGAAGGTGATATCGGCAGGGTGCAACGTCAGCAACAGTTTATGGAAGCTTGCTTGGATAAAGTCACGTCACCTGAAATTATTACGCGCATACCTGAAATTATTCGTGAAGTTATGTACGCTATCGATACTGATATGTCTTTCCGCGAACTTTTGGAAATTGCCGGCGCTCTGAAAGCCGCGCAGGAAAACGGGCTTTATACCGATATGGTACCAGGATATCCTTTGTATATTGACGAAATAAGTTATTGGATTCCCTACGTTGATGAAATTCGTTACACAATGGCGGAAGGTCTCGGCGTTTCTGTTGATTCAAATATGCGCCGCCGCTTTGAAAGGGACGCTCATGAATACAGTGATTCCATTCCGGACAGCGCTGTTGAAATTCCCGAAGGCGCAGAAAATATCGGCTCGGCAAGGCGTAGAAGTTCTTTTGATTCTAATGAAAGTTACGACGAACGCCGTACTTCAGATGACCGTTACAATTCTGATAATCGCAGTGACAGATATTCCGACGATTCGCGGCAAAGTTCCGGCAGTTCCGACAGGAGCGGTGTTGATAGAAATTCCAATTATGACGACAGACGCGAAAGTTCAAATTCCGATAATTACAGGCGCGGTGAAAATTATCCCGATGATTATCGTAGCAGTGATGATTCTACTTCGCGCAGGTATGATGATAGAAGTTATTCAGAAAATCGCACTTACGATGAAAGGCGTGTTTATGACGATCGTCGAACTTCTGACAGCTACCGAAATGATACTACTACAGATGAGCCTTTTGATACACCGTCGCGCAGTGATTCATATAAGACAAGGAATTAGTTGATAGCGATTAGCCATTAGCGATTAGCCATTAGCCATTAGATATTAACCGCTAACAGCTAATAGCTAAAAGCTAACAGCTAACCCATAAACGAAAGGAAAATTTTATGGCAAAAAAATCTGACAAAAAAACTGCCGCACCGGCAATTTCCGTAATAATCGCAATGTACAACACGGAAAAATATATCGCCCAATGTTTGGACAGTCTTTTAAAGCAAACTATGCAAGATTTTGAAGTTATCGTGGCGGACGATTGCAGCACCGACAATTCTGTTAAAATTGTTACTGAAATTGCGCCTCAGTTTGAAGGCAGACTTAAACTTATTCGTCTGAAAAAAAACAGCGGCTTTCCCGGTCTGCCGCGTAATACCGCTATGGGAAGTGCACGCGGAAAATATATTGCATTCCTTGACAGCGACGATTTTTTCACGAATACTGCACTTGAAGAATTTTATACTGTTGCAGAGGCAACCGGCGCTGAAATTATTCACGGTGAAAGATATTTTGAATACTATGAAAATGAAAATCAGGTTATACTTAAAACTTTTCAGCAGGGACCTTATGTAGAACAGCCTACTTTGGAATCTGAAAATATCGGCGAGCGCGTTGTACGTTTCATTAATTACCGTACTTTGTGGTGGACTTGCAATAAATTATTCCGTCGTGATTTTCTTGTAAAAAATAATATTCAGTTTCCTAACATAACTGCATGGGAAGATTTAGTAGTTTGTTTTACCTGTCTTATGCGTGCAAAAGTTTATGTACGAGTTCCCAACGTAATTTATTATTACCGCATAAGACAAGGTTCACTTTCTCACAAGGGACGCGATGCATTTGAAATGACTTCAAATCTTATCGGCGCTATGAAGGCAATGGATAAGGTTATGGAGAAGACCGAATTTATTATGAAAAATCCCGCCATACGCTACGCCTTTGTGGATTGGTACGTACAAGGCAGGCTTAAAACGATTCGCGACGCCGCATATAATTTTGACAAGTTGCAACCTTTTCAAATTAATGAACTTTACCGCCGAAACTTTTTTGCTGTCAATCCGGCAGATCAAGTGGCGCTTTACTCATACTTCTTCACGATAACGACGTATAACCAAAATTTGTTGGAGGCTAAGGACGCGGAAATTGCAAATTTGAAAAAGCAATTAGCCGAACTTCAGGCAAAAATTTCTGCGCCGAATCCTAGTCTGTTGCCTTAAGTCCGCTAAAAAATTGCTTGAATATGCGCGTTAAATCTGATAAAATATTTTTAGTTTAAACGAAATAGTTTTGGAGGTTTTTTTGTATGTCAATTCGACAAGATGCAAGCAGCTCGGGCGATATGCGTTTAACTAAATTCCGCGCATTGGTTCAAGACACAGATAATTATTTGGCAGGACGTTCGGGCAGTATTTTTATGTTTGGCGGAGCAAGTGCAAAGTACAAAACTTTTGCGGCGGCGCAATTCGTCAATTACACTGCCGACGCTTATATTGCAATTATGGCAAATATTTTCACGCCGGGCAAGACCGGTCCTTTGGAAAAAGTTGACGAAATAGGTTTGATAAATATTTATCGCGACATGAAAAATAAAAACGGCGAAAAGAATTTTAATGAGTTCTACCGCCTGATATTCTGGTTGCTTTTCGGCGCGTCTGTCTGCGATGAAGTTTATAACGGCGAACTTTCAAACATTGTCGATTTGGCATATTGTCTCGGTTTTGATGAAGGCATGATGCGCGATTGGTGCAAGGCGGTTGCGTTTATGGTAAACAACGGCGGGCGTCTCAATGAAAACAGTCCTCTGCAACTTGAATCTGTAGCAGGTAAAGCCTTCTTTCTCCACCAAAAAGATTGAGGTGCGGCAATGGCTAAAAATATTTCATTGTTGCTTGAACTGCTTAAACGTAGAGCTAATTGCCGAAAAGTGGTTTTACCCTACAAACAGGCGCGTGATTCAAAGCTTAGACTTACAGACGAAGACAAGGTAAAAATTCAAGGGCTTATGGATATCACGCACGAACTTTTAAGCAAGACGGCTTTTGACATTAATATTTCTTCGTCCAATCTCATAAGAATTTCTGCGTTCACAATCGGCAACATAAAATTTGATATTCACGCCGGTACAAAGTCTATGTTAAAGATTGTCGAGGATTCCGGCATTAAAGGCGGTAGGGCTAAACTGACGAAAATTTTTGAAGATGAACATAAAACAGAAATGTAATTTGTATCGAATGACTTTAGCGCGTTGAAATTGACGTGCTTTTTTTGTGTTGAAATTGGTGAGGGTAGACATTTGAGATTAAACGTAATTTTATTTTTTATGGCGGTGGTTATTTTTATGAGCAATACTGTTTCTGCGGCGATTGAACTTACTGACGAACGAGCTACGCCGGAATATTGGACAGCTAAACTTTCTGACGGCGACAATGTAATTTTATCTGCGCGGGATATTTCACGACTTAACTCAACTATTCGCGCCGGTGACACATACGCCGCCGATTTAAGCCGGTATCCCGATAAAATCCCCGCCGAAAAACTTCGTGAAAGAATTTTAAAGGCAAACTCCGACGTTAATGTTGCCGATCATGAAAATCAAAATTTGGACGCGCTGAAAGATGAAGTAGCCGTTTCATACGCCGTGACTATGGAAAGGGTAAATATTCGCCTTCTGCCGAAAGATTGGGCAGGCGACGATTTCGACGACCTTCAAGGTACGGCGCTTGATCCTTGCGAGGCTGTTGCTGTGTTATGGGAAAGTTTGGATAAAAAATTTTTCTTTGTGCAGGCGCGAAATTATTTTGGCTGGATCGACAAAAGCAAGCTTGCATTGACGACGCGTGAGCATTGGTTGAACTACGTTAAGCCGGAAAATTTTATCGTGGTGACTGCAAATAAAAAAGCCGTCAACGTTGACGGTAAAAATATCTTGTTCCAAATGGGCGCTGTAATTCCACTTCAAGACCGCGCAGATGACGGAAATTTTTGGCTTGCGAAAATTCCTGCGCGGGAAGGTGACAAGATTCAAGAGAAGACGATAAAAATTGCGAAAGACGACACTGTACACAAAGGTTTTCTGCCGTGTACGAAAAATAATTTCATTCGGCAGGGCTTTAAATTTTTGGGCGACGTTTACGGCTGGGGCGGTCTCAAAGAAAGCGTAGACTGCTCCGCCTTTACAAGCGACATTTACAGAAGTATGGGAATTGAAATTCCGCGTGACGCCAATAGGCAGTTAAAACTTATGCCGAGTATTACGAAATTTAACGTTGAAGATTTTAACACGCGTATAAAAATTTTGCAAAAAAGTCCGACCGGCACACTGATTTTTAAACGCGGTCACGTACTTATGCTTTTGGGCAATGACGCCGACGGTTCACCGATTGCCATTCACGCGGCAAGCAGTTATTATCTTGACGACAAAAAAATTTATGTCAGCAAAGTTTTGGTCGCGGCGCTTAATTATCCTAACGATTACGGCGTTTCTACGGTCAACGCTATGCTCGGTATAAATTTCGTGAAGTTAAACTTTGAATAAATCTGTTCCCTGCTCCCTAATGTTAGATGGTAGAGGGTAGATAGTAGGAGGTAGGAATTACAATCGCCAATCTACCCCCTGCTCCCTAATGTTAGATGGTAGAGGGTAGATAGTAGGAGGTAGGAATTATAATCGCCAATCTACCCCCTGCTCCCTAATGTTAGAT
>CAJOKY010000045.1 GCA_905235425.1 uncultured Selenomonadaceae bacterium | reverse complement strand
AAAGTTTATCTGCGCGGGCAGGAAATAAATCAACGTCGCTTGAAATTTTGGAAATGTGCTGTATGAATACGGCAAAGCTGATTGACGAAAACCGATTTATCCTGCCGCTTTTCACAAGCGCCGGAGTACATTCAGACAAGCCGGAAAATATGCCGGACAACGTTTCGCCGAAATTTAAAACAATCTTTGAAGAAATAATTTTACGCGGGCAAAAGTGCGGCGAAATTCGCAGTGACATTCCGGTAGATTTAATTTCAGAAATGTTACACTCAATCTACCAAGCGGCGGCATTCAGCAAGTTGCACCTTTCCTTTCAAGAAAACGTACGCTTAAAGATAAAAATTATTTTGGACGGCATAAAAATTCGCTGACAGTTGCAGGAGGTAGGACTGTTGAAAAAAATTTTTTTGATACTGACGGCAATTATTTTAAGTACGGCTTGCGTAAATTTTTTGTACTTATCCCGCGCAGAAGCGGCAAAAAACGATAAAGCTACTTTCGAGCCGCGCCTTTTAATGGCGGAAGTGACCGGCTACGGCAACATTGAACTTAAGCCCGGCGTCACTGAAATGTTTTACTCCATATTGACAGAGACTTTACAAAAAGATTTTAACGTTGAATCGCGGCAGTTGGTTGCAAACATAGGCGGCGAACCTATCAGCAACGCGGAAATTTTTTCCGTCATTCATATGGATGCCATTGCTCACGGTCCATATCACAATTACGATACATCAAGCAACGCGCTGAAAAATTACGCTAATTCAGTTTTAGGCAGGCGTAAAGGCAGTAAGTCCGATAAAAAAAGTGAAAATAAAGCGTACAGGCTGAATACGTCCCTTGCCGCAGAAATTAAGAAAATCGGTGCGGCTTACGGCGTTGACTATATTTTTTTCTGCAATGTTCGCGATATTGAATTTTGGCGCAAGGTCGGCAGTTCCAATTTGACTACAAAAAATTTGGACGGCAAAAAGGTCACTATTGACTTGGATTATTACCTTGTCGAGGTTAAAAGCGGCAAAGTTTTTGCGGGACAAATTTCAGATAAACGCACGAATTTAAACAAAGGGAAGATAATTAAAGCTTATGGTGCAAAGTACACTGTTGATAATATGCTTGCCTTCGCATTGACGGAACAGGCGCTTAAGATTGAGAAAAATATTTTGGATAAGGGGCTGAAGTCGTTCAGCGCGCGCTGACAAATAATTTGACGCCGCCGAATAAGTGATATATAATCGGCGAAAATTAATTTGATTCAGAAAAATTTCAGTGATGGTTAGTAATTAGTGAGTAGTAAATAGTGAGTAGTGAGTAGTCAGTAGTGAATAGTTGAATTTGCGAGGTAAAAAATATGTGCGGAATTGTTGGATATATCGGCGATAAAAAAGCCGTTGATTTTTTGTTGGAAGGCTTAACCAAACTTGAATATCGCGGCTACGATTCAGCCGGTGTTGCCGTTATGGAAAGCTCAAATATTTTTTTGGAAAAATCGGTAGGGCGTCTTGATTCTCTCAAAGAGAAATTGAAGAATCAAACTTTTAACGGCGTTATCGGCATAGGTCACACGCGCTGGGCGACGCACGGTCGTCCTTCCGACGTAAACGCGCATCCGCACACCGATTGTCACGGAAATTTTGTAGTCGTACACAACGGCATCATTGAAAATTATATGACGCTTAAAGAAGGCTTAATCGCACGCGGTCACAAATTTGTTTCAGACACTGACACGGAAGTTGTACCGCACCTTTTGGAAGAGTGCTACACCGGCGATTTTGTCGACGCCGTAAGAAAAGTTTTGAATCAGATTGAGGGTTCATATTCTCTGGTTTTTATGTCGAAAGACAATTCCGACGTGTTAATCTGCGCGAAACAGGAAAATCCTTTAATCGTAGGGTTGGGCAAGGGCGAAAACTTTATAGCGTCCGATATTCCCGCGATAATTTCACGTACGCGCGAAACGTACATTTTAAATGACGGCGAAATTGCGATTGTCAAAAAAGATTCTGTACAAATTATCAATCGGCAGGGTGAACCTGTCGACAAAAAAGTTTTTCACGTGACATGGAACGCTGAGGCGGCTGAAAAGGGCGGCTATGAACATTTTATGCTGAAGGAGATTAACGAGCAGCCTAAGGCGGTACGTGACACGATGAGTAAGCGCATTGCCAAAGACGGCGCGTCGATTATCCTTGACGAATTGAATTGGGATAAAAATTTTCTTGACGGCATAAACAAAATTTATATCGTTGCCTGCGGTACGGCGTACCACGCGGGATTGGTAGGCAAGTTTTACATTGAGCGGCTTGTAAGAAAACTTGTTGAAGTCGATTTGGCGAGTGAATACCGCTACAGAAATCCCATTGTCGACGACAAAACTTTGGTGATAGTCATCAGTCAATCCGGTGAAACGAGTGACACATTGGCGGCGTTGAAAGAGTCGAAACGTTTAGGCGCGAAGACTTTAGCTGTGACAAATGTTGTAGGTTCATCGATAGCGCGTCAAGCCGAATACGTCATACATACTTGGGCGGGTCCCGAAATTGCCGTTGCGTCCACTAAGGCTTACACGACGCAGTTGATTTTAATGTTTATGCTGGCTCTGTACATGGCGCAGATTAACGGTACAATTTCTGCGGACAGGCTGAAAGATTTAATTTGCAAGCTGAAAAAAATTCCCGCGCAGATTAGTGAAACGCTGTCGGACGTGGATCCGATAAAAACTTTTGCGCGTCGTTACGGCTTTAATGAAGATGTATTTTATATCGGCAGGAGTTTGGATTATTGCGTTGCATTGGAAGGCGCACTTAAGCTTAAAGAAATTTCCTACATACACGCTGAGGCTTATGCGTCCGGCGAACTCAAGCACGGTACATTGGCGCTGATTGTCGAAGGCGTCCCCGTAATTGCTCTTGCCACGCAGAAAAGCGTTTATGAAAAAACTTTGTCGAATATTAAGGAAGTCAAGGCGCGTGACGCCATTGTTATCGGCATTGCGGCGGCAGGTGATACGGAGCTTGAAAAATATCTTGACCATGTCATTTACGTGCCGGAAACAGATGAACTTTTAATTCCGCTTTTAACAGTTGTACCTCTTCAACTTTTGGCGTATTATGCGGCAATAACGCGCGGTTGCGACGTTGACAAGCCGCGTAATTTGGCAAAATCGGTGACGGTGGAATAAAATGCTCAATTCTAATGGATGGAGTGATTGATGTGGCAAATATTAACATTGATGTTCCTGAAATTGTGGAGCGATTTATTAAATCTGAATATTTAAAAAAAAATTTTTGGAACAGTGCTTGTACCCAATGCTGTTTATGATGAGCTGACGAAAAATATTCAATATTCAAAAGACAGAAATTTTATCCTGCGTCGAATTGCTGAAAAGTAGTAAAATTCGTATCAGTGAGAATTTATTTAAAATTATTTTTGAGCATATTGGATTAGTTCAAACTTGAGAAAAATCAAATGAATGAACGTGTAGAAATTTTGGGCGTAAAAGTGGACGCCGTCACAATGACGCAAGCCGTTGAAAGTGTCGAAAAACTAATCGTTGCGAAAAAAAATTCTCTAATCGCGACTGCAAACGCTGAAATGCTTTTAATGTCAACTCATGACGGGGAGCTTAAAACCATATTAAACGCGGCGGCATTGGTTGTACCTGACGGCGCAGGGACTGTTTGGGCGGCGCATCATTTAGGCTACGATATGCCGGAACGTGTAGCAGGTTTTGACTTGGTGCAGGAGCTTATGAAAATTTCGCCGTCTAAAGGCTACAAATTTTTTCTGTTCGGCTCGGCGCCCGGCATTGCCGATAAAGCGAAGGCTAAGGCGGAAGAACTTTATCCCGGCATTAAAATTGTCGGTACGCGCAACGGCTACTTTACGGCAGATGATGAACCTGAAATTATCGCACAGATTAAAACTTCCACGCCGGACGTGTTACTTGCCGCACTCGGCGTACCTAAGCAGGAAAAATGGCTTTATGCGCATAAGCAAGAGTTAGGCGTACCGGTTAGCATCGGCGTAGGCGGAACTTTTGATGTTATGGCGGGTGTAGTTAAGCGTGCGCCTTTGTGGATGCAACGCGCTAAATTGGAATGGCTTTATCGTGCTATGTTACAGCCAAGTCGCGCAGGTCGGCTAATCGCCTTGCCGAAATTCGTTTGGAAAGTTATAAATAGCTAATAGCAGTTAGCTGTTAGCTCTTAGCTGTTAATGGCTAATGGCTAATAGCTAATCGCTAAAAGCTAATGGCTAATAGCTAATCGCTAAAATGGAGAGTGGATAGTTTGAAAATAATTCGTGAAGGATATTATTTCGCGGGAGTGGCGCTGTTTATCGCGCTGTTCGTCGGAATTTTGCTAAATGTCTACGTGGCTATTCCCTTTGCGGTTTTGGCGTGCTACTGCCTTTATTTTTTCAGAAATCCCGAAAGAAAAATTCCTATAGATGAATCGCTGATAGTCTCACCTGCAGACGGCACGGTACAAGACGTGGTTCAAATTCAAGATGATGAGTTTATAAAATCTTCCTGCACCAAAGTGATAATTTTCCTTTCTGTTTTCGACGTTCATGTAAACCGCAGTCCCATTGCCGGCGAAATTAAGTTACAAAAATATATTTGCGGCAGGTTTCGCCCCGCCTACAAAGATTCTGTCGGTTTTGAAAATGAGCGGCATTTAATCGGAATTGAAAATGAAAAACTGCGCGTCACCGTTACGCAGATAGCCGGAATTTTGGCGCGGCGCATTGTAAGCTGGGTTACTCTTGATGACAAGCTTGAAAAAGGCGAACTGTACGGCTTGATTCGATTCGGCTCTTGTACTGAAATTGTTGTACCGGAAAATGTCGAGGTGCTTGTTAAAAAGGGCGAAAAGGTACGCGGCGGAGAAACGATTATCGGCAAAATTAACAGTTAATTTTTTGTCAAGGAGGACGCATTGAAAAAACGTAAAAAGAAAAAACTTCGCGATAAGTTCACGGACGCACTGGGTGAAGAAATTACGGCACGAAATTTAAATGATAAAATTAGGGAACAGGGAGCAGGGAGTAGGGAGCAGACTTTAAAAGTAGAGGATAAAATTTCAAACAGCGTTGAAGTTGATGCAACAAAAAAACCGCCTGCAGTTGAGACGGTCGCTGAAAATATTTCGTCGGATACTGTGGAAGTTGAGGTTAAAACTGCGGTTGAAATTGTCGAAGTCAAAACCGATTCTGAATTTGATAAAAGAGTTTTTGCAGAGGCGGATAACACTTTTCACGATGAACAGCCGCGCAGAGTACGCAGGAAATTGACGCCGAAAGAAAGCGCCAATGCAAGGGCGGCATATCGTGCAAAAATGATTCGTGACACAGTTGCCGATGAAAAAGAAAATTATTTTAAAGACAAAAAAAATATCGACAAGGACGCCGACCTTTATCGAAAGTTGTCACGCGCAGAAACTGCCGGCGTGGCACTGTCAGCCTTAATGCTGGTATACGCCTTCTCAACGTTGGATAAGCCGCTGTTTTTTATGGCGCTGTCGCTACTTTCAAATCTTCTGCGTCCGATAATCGGCGGGCTGTTCGGCAAGCACAATCGCGCCGTTCAAAACGCCCTGCACGCTTTCAGCATTGTACTTTTTTTCGGCGCGTTACTTTTTATATTCATCTAAATCTTGACCGAATGCAAAGTAATAACCGACCTTAAAGCACTCGGTTAAAAAATTTTTATCGTCCGCATCGGCGATTTTGTCGAGCGGATTATTTTTATTTAGAGAATTGTACGCATTTTTACCGTCGAAATAAAATCTCTGCGTCGTCGCAACGGCATTTTTAGGTGAAATATTTTGCCCTATCGGAAAAATTCTCTGCGTCCAACTTTGCCTGCCGTCAGCGTCTGTATTGACTTCAATGGCGTATTTATCCAAAAAATAAGCATTGCCCTTGTAAAAAGCAATGAACACGCGGTTTTTGTCGTAAGATACTCTTGCAAGAGAATTAGGCGGCAGTTTTTTATTTTCGGCGCTAAGAGTTTGTAACTGCGCCAAAAATCGGTTTGTCTCTTCCCAATCACTTGCAAACATAGGCGCTCTATCAGGTTTAATTTCTCCGTTTTTTAGCACAATTTTTTTGTCAGGTTTAATTTTCGGCAAATCGTACGCCGCAACGTTGCCGTAAAAAGTTACGCAAATAAGGAGTGCGCTTGCAATAATTTTAGAAAGCATTTAGTCACTTCCTTTTCAAGAGACAGATTCAAATTCGTTTTCGTTTGAAATTTCTGCGCGTGTTTTTTTTTCAATGGAACTTTCGACAAGTAATTCAGGATTTTCAAAACTATTACCAAGAATTTTAAGCTGTCTGTCGCGAATATCATAAAGGTACAGAGAAATGCCATTATTTCCGTAACGCAAAACAAAGCAACCATTATGAAATTCTACAATCCCAATTTGCCCGTCGTTCAACGCCAAAATGTCGTCTTCGTAAATTTCTTTGCCTTCTATGTCCAAAAGTCCCGTAAACTGTCCTATTGTCTCTGATTCGACGCGATAGCCTTCATAGCCGTTTTCATAAACGAAAATATGCGCCTGCGGTCCAGGGTCGCCGTACGTACCGCGCTTCAAATAAAAACCGTAGATCCAAACCTTTTTCGTTTCGCCGCCGAAAATCTGAAATGTCTTCAAACCGCGATATTTTATTTCACGCTCAGCCATAACAACCACCTTCTATCATTTTGCGGTAGAATTAACTGCAATAGTGTAATTTAAAAGTAACTCTTGCATTAATTTTCTGCACATTTTACAACAACTCTTTTACATTTTCAAGCCCGTATATTTCACCCAAAAATCATAGTTTGAACAAAAACATTGCACTAATTTTTTTTACGGCGTATAATCTGCGCGAAGTCAATTGAAACATCAAAAATTGGCTCTTACTACTAACTACTTACTCCTCACTACTAACTAAGGAGGAAATATTTATGATAATTTTGGCGTCGGGATCACCGCGTCGTGAAGAATTATTGAAAAAAATCTGCGCGGAATTTTTAATTGAACCTTGCTCCGCGCAGGAAATTACAAATGCAGAAAATCCCGCCGATTTAGCCGTAACCAATGCAAAGATAAAAGCTGAGACCGTTGCAAAAAAATATCCGCGCGATACCGTTATAGGCGCTGATACAATCGTGGTTTTGGACGGAAAAATTTTCGGCAAACCTAAAAATTCGGACGGCGCTTTTGTAATGCTTAGGGAACTTTCCGGCAGGCGTCACGAAGTCATTACGGGGCTTGCTATCGTAACGGGCGGCAAAACTTTTACGGCTACCGAAACTACCGAAGTTTTTTTTGGCGAAATGTCCGACGAAGATATTTTAAATTACGTGGCGACGGGTGAACCTCTTGATAAATCCGGCTCGTACGCGTTGCAGGGCGGCACTGCGCAGTTTATCGAAAAAATTCACGGCGATTGGTCTAACGTCGTAGGGTTGCCGCTTTATCGCCTTCGTATTCTTGCAAACAGCGCAGGAGTAAAGTTTCGCGATTGATTAAATTTTTTAATAAACGTTATACTGTAAGGTGATTTTTAAATGGTCACATTTGTAATGATTTGTGAAGATGAAAAAACTGCCGAATATTGGTATTTTCCTAATTGCGGCAAAATTGAAAAATGCACGGAAGAAAATCCACACGGTTTAATAACATTTTTCAAAGATCAAGAATTATTTGAAATAACCCAAGCTGCTCCTCAAGAAATTGTGCGTAAAGTTACCGTTGAAGAGCTTATAGAATCGCGCAATTTCTTAAATAAAGAGCGAATCGAACAAGGATTACCGGAATTTACTGAAGAGGAATACCCTATGCCAACAGAAGGTTTTATTTTGCACTTTTACGCAGATCATGCTACCCGTCAAATTATGAAGGCTTATGAAAAGCAAGGTGTACTAATTAAAAAAGGAACAGCAATTTGGTATTAGGCTGTTTTTACAGTAAAAAATAGCTAACCACTAACAGCTAACAGCTAATAGCTAATAGCTAACCACTAAATAGGAGTGATTTATTTTGACACTTACAAAAGACATGAGTATTATGGAAGTTGTACAAAGTTATCCCGACACCGTCCCCGTTTTCTTGTACGCGGGAATGGGATGTTTCGGTTGCATGGCGGCGCAGTTTGAAACGATTGAACAAGGCGCAACGGCTCACGGTATTGACGTTGATGCACTTATGGACGCTTTAAATGAAATTGTCAACGCCTCCGATAATCCTGACGAAATTTTGGCGACAAATTAAAATTTTTGGTTTAAAAATTTTTAGTCTCCTATGAACTGTTCATGGGAGTTTTTTGTTGCAGGAAGAAATTTCGGCTTGTAGAAAAATATTTATGATGTGAGGAACTTGGAAATTATCTGTAATCTAAACAAAAATTTATCGATGCGTCCATTGGAATTTAAATCACTTGTAGAAATTATACAAACTTTTTTGTAACAGATGTTGAACAATCCTACTAAAAATATTTTTGTGAAATAAATTGCGGCTTGAAAAAAACGTAGAAAAAATACTCCCGTCAAAATTTGGCGAGAGTTTTTTAGTGTCCGAAAAAAATTTATATCAGTTTTGTTGAAGTACGCCGTAATCATAAAAGTAGCTGTCAGCAATAATGTCACGGGACAAATTGGATTTACGATTTTCAACGGCGTCAAGGAATAATTTATGTGCCGTTTCCAGTTCATCTAATTTTCCCAATTTCGACATACTTTTTATGGTACGAATTCTAATTTCACCGGTAAGGTTGCGAATAAGGTCGGCGATTTTGAAAAACAGGGGATTATGAGCCGCCGCATTCAAAGCGCTGTGGAAATTATTGTCGGCGTCAAAAATTTGTGTCACGTCGCCTTCTTCCAACGCTAATTTTAATTCATTAAAAGACTTTCTAAGAGCAATTTTATCGGAATCATCAGCCTTTACGACGGCTAATCGAAGAATTCCCCAGTCCATCCATTCGCGCAACTCTTTCAAAGACTCCAAAGAATTAGATTGATCTAAGATTATGCCGTAAAGCAACGGATCAAGCATTTTGTCAGAAAATCCGGTAGTAACGAAAGTGCCTTCGGGACGACGAATTTCAAGTACGCCGAACGCCGCCAAAATTTTAATAGCCTCTCTTATGGAATTGCGTCCAACACCGAAACTGTTAGCAAGTTCAATTTCTGTAGGTATTCTGTCACCAAGCTTTAACTCTTTGTCTATCATTGCCTTTGTCAATCGGTTTATTACACGTTGCACGACTGATTTATTGTCAATAGGTCTGAGAAATTCTTTTGTATCATCCATAGATGTCACCTTAAATTTTATAATATTTTCCCTATGATTATATCAATTTGTGACTGGATTGGTCAACATTTTTGAATTAACGATTAACCGCTACCGGCTAATTTACAACATTCACGGGATTAGCCGCCAAAAAACTTTTTATGTTGTCAACGGCAATATTCATAAGTCTTGCACGAGATTCTTTAGGCGCCCATGAAATATGCGGCGTGATAATACAATTTTTCGCACCAATCAAGGGATTATCGCTTTTAATAGGTTCTGTAGAAACTACATCCAGCCCTGCCGCAAAAACCTTACCGCTGTCTAAAGCTTCGCGCAGATCCTCTTCCACAATCAAACCGCCGCGACTGTTATTTAAAATTATCACGCCGTCTTTCATCTTGGCAATATTTTCTTTGCAAATAATTCCCTTAGTCGAAGGAAATAGCGGACAATGCAACGCGATAACGTCAGCTGTCTTGAAAAGATCGTCAAGTGAAACCATTTTGCATACAGAATCTTTACTGCCGATTTCGCGTATTGCGTCATAAGCAATTACGTTCATACCGAGCGCCTTTGCAAGCTTGCCGGTAGTTTGTCCAATCCTGCCGTAGCCGATAATGCCAATAGTCTTTCCGGCAAGTTCAATAAGCGGATAATCCCAAAAACACCAATCCTCATTATTTTCCCAGCGTCCGTCATGCACGGCTTTATTATGATGCCCAATGTGATGACAAATCTCAAGCAATAAGGCAATGGCAAATTGAGCTACCGCCGCCGTCCCGTATGTAGGAATGTTGCATACGGGAATATTTTTTTCTTTAGCCGCCGCAATATCGACAACATTGTAGCCCGTAGCCAAAACGCCTACGTACTTGATATTTTTGCATGCATCAAAAACATTTCTTGTAATCGGCGTCTTATTGGTAATGATAATTTCCGCGTCACCAATTCGATTAATAATTTCCGCCTCGTCGGTTAAAGAAGTCCTAGCGTAAATTTTACATTCGCCTAAATTCTCTAACGACTCCCAGCTTAAATCGCCCGGGTTCAAAGTGTAGCCGTCCAAAACAACTATTTTCATAATGCGTCCTCCTTAAATCTTTTTGATATTGTATCGGAAAAATTTATTTTCTACAAGATAAAATTTTTTAAGCTATTGACAGAATATTTCATTAACCTTATTGTCAGACTATATAAACATTCTACATTTGATTAGATTATTAAGAAGGAAGATGAAATTATGCAGAGGATTTTCTGTCCGATATTGTTTTTTATGCTATTGATTTTGGCGACGGGTTGCGGTGAAGACAGCAAACAAAGTGAGCGCAAGGAAGGCGAATACCAAAAGATCAAGCTTGTTATGTCGGTTAATGGTACGAACATTGCGACGGATACAAAAGTTGCCATGAAGTTCGCCGAGTTAGTTTCATAGGAGAGCGGCGGCAACATAACGGTTGACGTGTTTCCGAATGATCAGATTGCCGGCGGCGCATATTACAAAAAAATTCTTGCCGCGCAGGGGATGACTTATCTTGCGTCGGTGCATAACGGATTCAGACAAATTACCAACGACAAGCACGCTGTAATTAAGCCGGAAGACGTTGCAGGTTTGAAGATTCGCGTACCAGGCGGCGAAGTTTATTTCAAGTTTTGGAAGGCATTCGGCGCTGATCCCGTAGCCATGAGTTGGTCGGAAGCTTTTACGGCGATTCAGCAGGGAATTATTGACGGGCAGGAAAACGGTTTCAGTGTTACCAATTCGGCTAAGATCAACGAAATTCAGCAGTATATGACGGTTTGGAATTACACCTATGAAAATTATTTGTTCGTTGCCAACACAAAGATTTTTGAAAGTCTTGAACCTAAGACGCAGGAGCTGATTCGTGTTAAGGCTAAGGAAGCTTGCGAATTTTTTGAGGAAATCGGTACGGGATTGGATAAAGTCGAGAAAAAATATCAAGCCGCACAGGAAGACAGCATGGCGTCGCAGATTAAGTATTGGTTGCATTTTAATGACGAAGATATTAAAGCTTTTAACTACGTTATCGCCGAGCCTTTGAAAAAATTTTCTGCGATTAATCTTGACGCCGTCACGGAAATTATTCCGGCTCATACAAATGTGAGATTCATTTTTGATACAGGATCTGTAAATGTGCTGAAAAAAATTTTGGCAGAAACTTCAATTAAAAATTAAAGTGGATCGGTTATTCCTGCAGCTTATTAATGGTTGGAGAAAAGGAATAGGCGAATATCTGTATTCAAAGGATGATAAGTATCATGATGAAGAATTTT
>CAJOKY010000044.1 GCA_905235425.1 uncultured Selenomonadaceae bacterium | reverse complement strand
GACTTTTTATCATCGGGGCATTCAAACTTGATTGCATGCGTGTACGGCTCATCGTCCGTGTAATAAAGAATTGTGATTTTCATTTGGTTACCTATTCTGTTAATCTATTTTAAATAGAGTCATATAGCAAAAAAAATTTCATCATACGGGACATCAAGAAATTTTGAAATCTGTTTTGCTTGTGCGATTGTTGCCATATCTGGCTTTTTTTCTAATTTTCTATAAGTTTGAATATTAACGTCAAGAATCTTCGCCATTTCTTTTTGGCTTTTATCTCTTATTTTTCGGGCTTGTTTTAATGTTAAATTCATTTTCATCCCCCCTTCAGCGTTATTCTATTCTACTTAAAATAGATTGTCAATAGAGTTTTGTATATTTTTTTATAAATAATGTTGATTATTTTGCGTGTTTGGTATAAAATAAAAAAAATAACGGCAGATGGAGGTTTTTAGAATGTCAATAGGAAAAAATATTAAAAAATTGCGTTCGGACTATGGACTTTCGCAAAAAGACCTCGCGGTAATTGCAGGAGTCACCGACAAAACTGTATCGGCTTGGGAGAATGACAGAATAGATCCAAGAATGGGTGCAATTCAAAAAATGGCTGACCACTTTGGCATAAAAAAGAGCGACATCATTGAATCGGCAAAACAACTTCTTCCTAATTTGAATATTCGCGCAAATGAAGAAGAGTTAAGATTATTGGTAAACTATCGTGAATTAAATGAATTAAACCGTCGTCAAATATCAAATATGATAGCGGCATTTTTGGTACAACAAGCGGCTATGTAAACAAAATCTTCACAGGAGGCTATTTTTTTTGCGAACAATGAAGGGAGTGTCAAGAATGGCTAGGAACAAACACATTTTCAGCTTAAGGCTGTGTCCTGAAAGCGCAGAAAAAATAAAATTTATTGCCGACAAAAGTCACCGTTCCCTTAACGGACAGGTTGAGTTTGTAGTTGAAAGATTTATTCAAGATTATGAAACGAAAAACGGAGAAATCCCTTCTAAAGGCAACGACGTTGCAGGAACAGTTGTCCAAAATAATCACGGTGGAACAAATGTTTTAGCCGCCGGAACAAGTAATAATTATTTAGTATTGGGATAAAAATGAGGAATTTTTATAAATGTTAGAATTGTATCAAAGAATAAAAAGCCGTCGTGAAGAATTGCAAATGTCTCAAGAGGAGCTTGCAAAAAAAATGGGTTATAAATCTCGCTCCTCAATACAAAAAATCGAAAAAGGCGAAAATGATATACCGCAATCTAAAATAAAATTTTTTGCCGTAGCTTTGCAAACAACCCCTGAATATTTAATGGGGTGGAATTTTTCCGATAAATTAGTTTCAGAAGACGAAGAAGAGAAAAGAATATTGGCGGGTTATCGCGGGTTAAATGAATTAAACCGTCGTCAAATATCAAATATGATATCAGCATTTTTGGTACAACAAGCGGCTATGTAGGCAAAATCTTCACAGGAGGCTATTTTTTTTGCAGTGCACTAGGCATTATAGAACCCGAAAAAAAATCCCGCATCATTTAAGATACGGGAAAGAGAGAAAAAATTTAAGCCTCGTTGCTGATACGACGAATCCAATTATCAACTAAAGAGCGTTCGTGTTCGGTCTGCGCTTCGTCGTACATTTTTTCAAGTTGTGCTATCATACGGTCTTTGATAGAGTGTCCGCTGTAGCCGTTGCCGTGTCGGGACATTTCGCCGTCATAAAATCTGCGCGAAGTGTTACCGTCAAAATGTGGCATAGCGTCCCTGCTGATATATCTGCCGGTAACGGAACTGCGACCGCGTCTGTAAGAATTGCCTTCATCGTCATAACTTCGACTGCGTGAATAGTCATCATAACTTCCGCCGCCTTCTTGAATTTGATGAATTTTTTCGAGAGTGCAAACAGCCTTCGTCAACACGTCAAGCTCGGCGGCGTTCATATTCGCGCCTTTAGCGATAATCGGACGTATAGCATCTTCCAAAGCGTCATTAATTTTTTCAAGAGTTTTTGCAGTAGACATTATTCAGCCTCCAATCAACGTGTAACCGCTAAGTCGGGGCGGCTAATAATGATATTTGCGTTTTGAACTAAAATCGGTTGACTGCTTGTATTGCGAACAGATAAAGATTCACAGCACCCGTTAAAAATTGCGGCGTTGATAGCCCTGCTGACGTTAAAGAATTGTTCAACGGCGGCAGGAGTTACAATCATGGTACTTGCCGGCAATGACGCGCCGTCAACGGTAATGGCAACGGAAATAGCTTCAACAGTGCCGCCGGTAGGAATAGCAATATTAGCTCCGAAGTCTACAAGGTAGTTGGCTTCACGCTGATTGCAACGGCAACCGAATTGACGAGGGACATAACCGACAAGCAAGAAATTACCCGTATCGTCGCGATGCCGAATTAAACCGCGGCGGCAAGGTACAGGTGATTCGGTGAAAATAATTGTTTCGCCCGGGTTTACGGTCTGAAGTGCATTTGCGCTAAATTCTGCCACAACAATCACCCCGCACAACCGCAACCGTAGTAGCCTTGATTGCCGCAACAACCCGTATAAGGATTGGGTACATTATAAGCAGGAACGGGCGCAGGATTAAGAGCACGAATAAGATTAGCGGTTTGCGCATTATTGTCTTGAATAATCTGCGCGGTTTGCGCCGTTTGAGAAATAGCGCCTTTGAGAGCAACAATTTCAGCGGCTTGGTCGGCGGCTTTTTGTTTGTAGCTGTCAAGTTCAAGCTGACAAAGTTTGTCCTGAATAGTCTGGAAACCTTGATTCTGTGAATTGATAAGGGCTTGAGTATTGGCAGTTTGATTGGCGATAACATCACGTAAGCCGTCTGAAATAGCTTGACGGTCTGCGCAGTTCTCGGCTGCAACCGTATACTTTAAGTCTGCAAGTCCGGCGCGATTATCGCAACAGCAATTCTGCAAGCTCATAGCAAGCTGATTCATAGCGGCAGTGTTAGCATTTTGATTAGCGTTAAGCGTTTGATACAAGCCCATTTGATTATTGCTTAAGGCTTGCAAAGTGGTAGTTTGAGCGTTGCACCGAGCAACAGCGGCGTCGGCAAAACCATTGGCAAGAGTTTGATTAATGCCGTTAATGCCGGATAAAATGCCTTGCTGATTAAAGCCGTTCTGAACAGCCGCTTGAGTTGATTCTGTCATCATATAAGGTACAGCGTCGCAACTTCCGCCATTGCCGCCGAAATTACCGCGATTGCCCCAACCGCCATTCATAGCGAAAAGGAACAAAATAATAATCCACCAAGCGCCTCCGTCGCCAAATCCACCGTTACCGAATCCTCCGCCATAGCCGTGATTGCCATTGCCCATAACGGCGGCAACATCAGCAGGTGTCATACCGTTTCCCATATCCATTTTACAATCTCCTTTACCAAGTAAAAGCATAGCCAAAAATTGTCGGCGAATCTTTTGTACCTGAACTTAACGGCAAAATGACTACGACTGACGGCTTGCCGTCAAAAATGTTGATGCCAAGAATAACAGCGTGAGGTTGAGCGCCGGGATAAATAACTTTTGCTTCACACAAGATATAGTGGTTTTCGCCACGCACAGGTTGCTTGCCGAGATACATAACAGGTTTGTAGGACACACCTTTAAGTTCCTTTGTAACTTCTGTAAAGGCAAGTTCGACATCTTCACTGAGTCTTTCATTATCGATAACGCGGACGACTTTTGCGCCTTCACCTTTAATTGCGCCTTCGCCCGGCGGAATATTGATAACAATTCCGACGACCGATTTATCTTTGTTTTTGGTGGTGCGAATATCTTCAGCGATGAAAAGATAATTCATACCGTTTACAGGTTGCTTGCCCCAAAGCCACAATGGATTATAAGTAGCACCTAAAATCGGGTTGCTATTTACAATCCCGATAGCTGACGCCAAGTCTTGCGGAAGTTTATCTGCAGGCTGATTGATAATTTCGTAACCGCCTAAAGTTCCGCCTAATTCGATTTCACCGAATTTCATTGTAACCACCCTTCCCAAAAAAATTAAAACCGCTTGCCAATAATTTGATTAGCGATATTACTAAACAGATTAAATTGGGATTGCGTCATTTGTCCGCTGTTGAGTAAATTTTGTACAAGTTGCTTAGGATCGGCATTGCCGAAGTTGCGTTGAAAGTTTTGAGCAAAGTCATTGAACTTTTGCAACATCTGAGGATTGTTTATGAACTGCAACGGATTCATTATTTTTTCCTCCTGCATTAAGATAATTTAAAATTTGTTGGAGTTGTGAATTTGTGTTTTGCTGGAACTGTTCAAATTCTGCGCGTTGAATAAAGTTGCCGTCAGGCTGTTGCTGTGGTGTAACTTCGTTGACTTTAAAAGTCCGCAAAGTTGAGAATAAGCCGTTGGCGTCGGTAGACTTTAACCAAATAAAGCCGCTTGAAAAATCGGTAAGAATAACGGTGTTGCCCGCGCCGACCAAATAATTTTGAGCCGCCTGCGCACCTTGAACAGGCACGGCAATGATGTCATTTTGACGCTGAACAGGTTGCATAGGCATAGGCTGAGTGTAGCCGCCAAAATAATTATTAGCCATTTAAAAACTCCTTAGACCAACATAATATAGGGACTTCATTGCCGCTGTCCCACGCGTCGAAATAATCACCGTCAATAACAGTCACGACGTGCGAGCCTGTAGCAAGCAAGAATTTTCCTTGAGGATTGCCGCGGCAAAAATCGCTTATGGTGTAGCAGTTGGGGCAAGTGTCGTCAATGACGAAACGCCGATAACCGCAGTCACGCAAGTAAGCCGCCCATACTGAATTGCTTGACGGCATATCGCACATTTCGTAACCTTTGAGAGTTACGGCAAGGTATGTTGCCGCCCAGCTTTGATTGGTAAGCTTGCTTATGGCGCGAATTACACAATCGCCGACGCGTTTATTTGCCGGATTAGGATTAAAATAAACATATGCCATAAGCGAATCATAGCACAAAAGGAAACAATAAAACGCTACAAAAACGCTACTTTATCATAGACGATTGATAGGTGTCTGCGAATCATAGACTCGCACAAAGAAAGTTTGAAGGCTATCTCACAAACAGGCAAATTACCGATGATAAATGAATCAATAATTACTTTTTGTGTCGGAGTAAGTTTGGCATCGTGAATCAAGGAATTGTATTCAGCGATTGAACAATCTTTGAGCCGTTGCCTTGCAATTTTCCTGTGCCGTAACATATTATTTTCCTTTTTTAATCTGAGACAAAAAGTCTTTGAGTTTATCGGGAATGGGCAAGCCGATTCGCGCGGAATTTTCAAGAATGGAAATGCCTTCATTGGAAAGGTAGAAGAAAATGACGGCGGTGCGGAATAAATGCCCTTCGCCTTCGACAATAAAAACGTCGATAGCATTGGCAACGGCGACAATCAAAATGATGAAACACTTTTGAAAAATGCCTTTAAATCCAATTTTGCTTGAAAGATTTTTTTCAACAATGGCGCAAAAAATGCCCGTTATGTAGTCGATAAGCATAAAGGCAATAAGGGTTTCAAGTAAGCCGTCGAAACCACCTACCCATTGACTAATGGCAGTGCCGGATATTGTTATAAATAATTTGAGTTCAGTTAATGTCATAAAATCACCGCCTTAAAAGAAAAAGCCTGCCATAGCAGAGCCGTTATTTTTTAGCCTTAGAAATATTTTTTAAATAACGAAGTCTAAAATTGTATAATTCGCCGTCGAAAGTCGAACTTGTTTCACCGCTAGAGTTAATTTTGTTCAGCCGTTTTAAAAATAAAATCTTCCAATGAAATCAGCTCCCCTCATAATACGCCCAATAAAGCCTTAGTTTTATTCTTCAGCAGATTTAATCTGAAATTTCTTAAATTGTCGCTGATTTTGGTAACTTTACCGTCACGGCGAACAGCAAACAATGGATAACCTCTTAGACCGAATAAAACTTTTCCGTTACTTAATTCGCAGAAACAAACTTTAATACGAGTCCAATCGTATACCGAATCAGGGATACCGGTTATTTTCACGGTAGAAAAATCGTAATATTTAACTGAATCGGTACGGATGTTGTTGGGATGATAAAAGTTAAGCCACCCGCTATGCCCAAAAAAAACTTCTTCGTCATCAAAATTAAGAATAATAATAGAGGATAGTCCGTCTGTTAAGGAAGGCGCAGAATCGCCGCTATAAAAAGCATAAGTCCACCAATCGTCTTTCCAATACTTACGTATATAGATGTTGAAAACACTGCTGGCAACAGAATTAATTGTGCCGTGCCATTGAGACGACCAATAATAAGCTCTATTGTCAAGTTCGCAGGGAGTCAGAGTAGGAGGAAGAGCGACGTAATTTTCAAAAAAACAACTCTTCCAATCACGAGCATTAGGGAAAGAAGAATGGTTAAGGTCAAGAAGTTTCGCATTTTGATTGTTATAAATGGCACTTATAGCGCCGTTGGATGCAACAAAGTAATAATCGTCGCCGATAGGGAATACAATGTTTTTGCGATTGTTTTTAGTTTCAACTTTTATAAATATGTCGTGAGGAATGATTTGGCGTTCGTTCCATTCCATTAAGTCGGGTGCAACAACATACAAACCGCCGCCGGAATATTCGTTAATGGTATCGACAAGTACACCGTTATGAATTTTGAAAAGGAAAGCGGCGTGAAAGAAGGCAGGAAACCAAACGTTATGACGAAATTTGACACGTGGGATATAGTATTCGCACTTATCTAAGATGTATTGTTGGTACTCGTCCGTATAATTGTCTTTATCATCTTTCTTTTCACCGACAAAATCGGGATAGCGCGTAACGTCTATGGGGATGAAATGATCATCATACAGATTTATTTCAAGCTTAGTCATACATAAATCGAGCAATTCAGAGAAAGTTTTGTCCTCATTATCAGGGAAAGAGGCGTAAAACATAGACGCGTCAAAAGAGAAAAACGGGAAACAGAAACCGTAAGCGGAAGTAGTAATGAGAGCGTCCCAATCGCCATTTTGTTTGATATTAAGAGTTAGCACTCTGGCAAAGACAGACGCTATAAAACTTTCGGGCGGATCATCGGCGTTTAATAAAGATAAACCTTCTTTGATAGAATGAGCCATAATTTTATCACGAACAGAAAAAGCTTCGTTGATGGTTAAATCGGCATAAGATTTAAGATTATGTCTGACAAATTCTTCACCGTTTTTATAAATGATTAAGTCATTATCCTTATCAGCACCCATTTTGGTAGTGCCGAGAGTGACAGGAGTGCCACGCCCATATCGGATTCGATTTAATACAGTATAAGGATAATAATGTCGGCTAATATCAATAAGATTGTCAATAACCCACTGATTAGGAGATTCAAGAGTTCGCGAATATAAAGGGTGATAAAATTGTACGGGATTATTTTTCTGATAAAAACCTTCGGCGGCAACGAATAAATCATTATCTTTAGAAAGTAAAGCGTCAATGACGCGCTGTCCGTTTATCATATCGTCACCGTGTTCAACACTTATTTCGTTATTAACAATCCAGTCGTCATCAATCAAATTTTTATTGGGAGTATACTGACCGCCCTTTGATATAAAACCATTGAAACTATCCTTATAGCCTTTCACGGGAATAACAGGCTGTTGCAAAGGAAAAGAAGAAGAATTTTTTTTAGGCACGTGCCCGAAAATAACATTGCCGTCAGTCCAAACTAAATCGCCTTCGTTTACAGGGAGGTTACCGACAAAACGCAAGCCGCAGTTTTTTCTGTACTGTGTCTGATAAAACATTTAAAACACTCCAACAATGGCGGCGGTATCGCCGGAATCAGGAAGGATACAAGCAACTCTGTCGCCGTCGCCAAAATACAGGTCGACAGTGGGGATATAGGGATAGGAATTATTGCCGACAATAACGCGCTCGCCTTGCACGAGACCCGAGACAGCTTTATTTTCAACTTTAGGCAAATTACGTCGTATGTAATTTTTAACGGCAATTTGCATTTCAAGGATAGCATTACTTTTCATCAGTACCACCTAACTAATTGCAAAGTTTGTTTATTGACAATGTATGGCGTTTGAATAGCGATATTAGATTTAAGATAATATTCGTTGCCGTTGATAATAAGTCTGTCGTTGAAGTCAACAACGTGTGGAAAGTCATAGAGATTAAGAGTGACAATTTCCTGAGTTTTGCGATTGAGCCAAATAATATCGGAAGTAATTTCCTTAAGTTTTTTATCGCCGTCAACAGGGAAAGAAGAATCAAAATTAGTAAGTCCGTATATGGTACGTTCTTGGTCTTTGTAAACGCTTTCTCGAACAAGGCTGGTGTATTTTCCCCAAGGAGTAACGCGGTCATCGCCTATAGATTGACCGACATCACCGCCCAAATAATCTCCGCCTGCACTTGTAGCCATAATGTGACTTTGTCCTTGATTTAAATAGGTATGTTGAATTACTTGATAGTCAATACGTTCACCGTCTTTATAGGTAGAATGAGATTCACTAGCTAAAACTTTGCGCCCGTTGTTCAAATCGGTGTACTGATAATCAATGTAGGTGGTCGAGCCGTCATCATTATAAATAGAAGTTTGAGTAATTAACCCGCCGTTGTCATAGGAATACACAGCCTTACCGTCCTGTGAAGTTTTGGTTTTATTGTTCTCTTTTTCATAAATTGTACGCCAACCGAGAAACTTAGACTGAATTTCAGTTTTCGACCAAATTTTATTGCCCCAAAAAGTACGAATTAAGGATTTATCACGAGTGACAATTTCAAAAGTAGAATCGGATAAATCGATAACATTTTGCTCGTGCCCGCGTTGAATAACGAAAAGAGTATCATCGCGCAGATAACAATTAATCAATTTATGAGGAATACGAGAAGTCCAGCCAAAAATGGATCGGATTAAATCGTTGTAAGTGACGCCGCCGGAATCACCGTCGACAGTAGAAACGAAGTTATCGAAACGCATAACATATTTTTTGTTCAAAACTTCGGCAATATGTGCAACGTGAACGTCAGCCTCTACAGCAGGCGGTGTATCTTCGGGCTTTTTGAAAGCGGAGTCGGGAGAGCCATAAACTTCGGGAGAGCCGTCAGCCCAATGCCATTTTTCATTTTCGGGAACGTTGTAGTCTATTTGGGTAAAAAGAATTTCATCAATATCACTGCAACAGTTACAGGTATATAAAACGCCGCGTTGCTGAAGAGATTCAATGCGCATACTGAATTTATAGTCGAGGAACTGCCCGTTGACTTGTTCCAAAATATTAACGGGATTGATAGTGGTGTAAGTGACTACATCGGTTAGTTGTTGTTCAGATATGCGTATTTCAAATTGTTGTAGTCCCGCGCTGGTGTTATGGACATCGGGAACGTCGCCAAAATGTTCAATAGGCGCAGAAAAAAATTTATGTGGCAGAGTGCGTACAGCGTCAATATTTAAATTGATAGTTTGAGACAAAACGCGGGACAAATCAGCTTGTAACAGTTGAAGATTAGGATTAACGTTAGAAATGATGATATTAGAATATAAAACGCAGTCAGCTTTACTAGTATCTACGGTATATAATGACAAGGCGTCAATAGCCTTGCCGCCATTTATATTGCCCGTAGCAGAGCCGCCTTTGACGCCGTCAATCCAAAATTCGATTAAACCTTGATTAACGTCGCCATTTTCCAAAGACCCGATTTTCAAATGGAGCAAACAGGTAGAAAGCTTACCGACAGTTAAGATGCAATCCGAAGTAAGTAACGTTCTATCATAAATTGTCGGTCGATTTTGTCTATAGTCATATTCTGCAGATTTTAAGGCAGTACTCCCAGACATAAATTTTGCGTGACAGCCTTGTAATTCTTTCTCTCCAGAAAAATTAAGAACATCAAGATAAACAATACCCGCGTCAATCCAAAATAAAGGCTCAGAAACAAAAACGTCAAATTGCAACCAGACTTCAGTGGTAGGAGCGAATTTAAAGCAATTATCTTCAGAATATTGAATAAAAGCCGAGCCGGTTTTAGATTGAGTTGAAGGCAGGTTAGTAATGGTGGAAGTCCTAAATTGTAACAGTTCGTCAGTGCCATAATTTTCGTAGCGCCAAATCCCGACGGTAGGATTAGCAATATCGCGATAAGCGCCGATATTCAAAGTTATTTGTCGTGGAAAGGCGACGTTTGCAACATCTTCCCAAATAAAAACGGGAGAGTTGGAGATAATGACGTTAGAAATAAGGGGTTGATGATATTCATAACTGTTTCCTTTGAATAAACTGATATTTTGAACAGGCGCTCCGTTGTTTATAGGGAAATAAAAATCGTCAATCCATAATTGACATTGATTTTCCGTTACGTGTAGTAAAAGTCTATGTAATTTTGAGTAGAGAGTATCAACATAATTTAAATTGCGTAAATCAAATTGTCTTTGTAAACTGGTTGAGCCGTCATCCGGATAAACGTCCCACTCTAACCAAGATTCACTGTCCAGATGAATTGTCAAATACTTTTCGGCAGTACCAAATTTAATGTGAAAACCGCCCCTTATAGCATATTCAAGCCCACGAGACCAATCAAATTTAATCCAAATTTCATCGGTCAAGGGTATGTCAAAAAGCGAATTATTTGCGACGGTGCTAGCAAGCGGCACAACAAAAGCATAGCCCGTTCTTGAAAATTCGTTAGGGACTTCTTTTGTTTCAATTCCAGCAATTTCAAGCAAATTCCCTGTACCGTAGTTTTCATAGCGCCAAATTTCTTTTAATTCGCGGACAATATCAAAAGTTATTTCTACGAAATTGGCAAGTTTTCTTTGAAGGTCGAAATTAACAGTAACTAAAAAGCCGGTAAAAATTCTTCTGAAAGTATCAAAGTTTATGGTTACGGTTTTAGTTATCAGCCTTTTTAAATCACCATTGAATTGGCAGAAGGATTGAACTGTATTTTCGCTTAAATCAACGGGAGAATTGGATATAATGACATTGGAAATATATGAAGTATTGTAATTGCTTGAAGATAGTGCGAAAGAAACGTCATCAAATAATATCCCATTGTTGACATTACCTGTATAAGAGGCATTAGCGCCATCAGAATTGAAAAGTTCAATAATGCCGTTTGTGGCGTCGGACTTCATATGTACCAAAATGCGAATAAGTCTGTCCGAGCGCCCCGAGTAATCAAGCAGAGGATCAGATTGAACATCAATTACTGCAGAATTAGATTCATAAAACAGCCATCTTGCCGTAGTGTCAAAACGCAGTTGTCCGCCGTGATATATGTATCCACCGCTGCTTGTAAAAGTATAAATGAGATTAGAGCCAAACCAAAAAACACCGTCGCTTGCACGGGTTACATCAAATTTAATCCAAATTTCATCAGTAGGGGTTATGTTGATTGTAGCGCAGTTATCTACGGAAAAACCATAAGATGATTGGAAAGGCGGGGAGAAAGCAGAGTGTGTAAAAGATTGAACGGCAGGAAGATTTGTGACGGTAGTGCCGCCTGAAGTTAAAAGGTCGGCAGTGCCATAGTTTTCATATCGCCAAAGTATACGAGTATCACGAACGGCATCAGCATTAAAATCAACAGAAAAGTCGACGTTATCG
>CAJOKY010000043.1 GCA_905235425.1 uncultured Selenomonadaceae bacterium | reverse complement strand
GATGCGCTGTTGGAAAATGTCACGGTTGACAAAGACGGCAAGATTGACTTTAAAGATAAAAGTGTCACGGAAAATACGCGCGTAAGCTATCCGATTTACCACATTAAAAATATCGTACGTCCCGACAGTCACGGTCCTGCCGCAAAGTCTGTAATCTTCCTTAGCGCTGATGCATTTGGCGTACTTCCGCCTGTATCGATTTTGACTTCCGAACAGACTAAATATTACTTCCTCAGCGGCTTTACGGCGAAATTGGCAGGTACTGAACGCGGCATTACCGAACCTACGCCTACATTCAGCGCGTGTTTCGGTCAAGCCTTCCTTGAACTGCACCCCACAAAGTACGCGGAAGAATTAGTAAAACGTATGGAAGCCAGCGGCGCGAAGGCGTACCTTGTCAATACCGGCTGGAATGGTAGCGGCAAGCGCATTTCCATTAAAGATACTCGCGGCATTATCGACGCTATTCTCGGCGGCGCTATTAATAACGCTCCTACAAAGAAAATTGACATTTTCAACCTTGAAGTTCCTACAAAACTTGAAGGCGTTGCTACTGAAATTCTTGATCCGCGTGACACTTATGCCGATCCTTCTGAATGGGATAAAAAAGCGAAAGATTTGGCAGAACGCTTTATCAAAAACTTCAAAAAGTACGAATACAACGAGGCAGGTAAAGCACTTGTTCCCGCAGGTCCGCAACTCTAATTAGGGAACAGGGATTAGGGATTAGGGAACAGATGATTTCCTAAAAGCTAATCGCTACCAGTTACCAGCTACTTGCTACCAGCTAAAAAAAGGCTCGTCACAAAATTTGCGGCGGGCTTTTTTGGTAAAGGAAAATATTTTATATGGAGAAATATAAAGTCATTACGGACGAAATTGAAACAACGATTTTACCAAAAATTATTGCCCGTGCAAATGCGGAAGTTGAAAGCGATATTATAAAATCTTTTGAATACGGCTATTTTCCGGATAACTTCTACACAAAAACTTTTAGAGAACTTGCAGAAGTTATCATTCGTCCGTATTACCGCAGTCCATTTGACGAACTTTATAAAGACGCTATTTCAGATAATTGGGGCTATGGTCACGGTTTCAATTACGGCGATATCGTCGAACAAATTGCGGAAGAAAGCTTTCAAAATGATTTGATAGATTTTGTTTATAGAATTTACAAAGGCGGCAAGTACCAAAAACTTTTGGCGGATTATATAAGCTCCGATGAGGAAGATGATGTTCATGACGGCATTGTAGAATTTTGCTGTGAATTATACGTCAGCGAATTTTATTTAAGTTGCGAAAAACTTTCGGTTTACGCAGAAGACCCTACTTTGGAAGAGCTTTACAAAAAATATTCCGGCGACATTGAAAAATACAGAAAGGCACTTGCCGAATATACGCGAAATAAAAATTGGTTTGAAGCGAAGTTACAGGCAGAGATGTTTCAAATTGTTGTGCCGCGCTTTAATCAGCAAATAACTAAAAACGATACGGCATTATTGAAATTTTTAACAGAAAATTTTTCCAAGCGCGAAATAACATTAATGATTCAAATGCACAAAATTATTGTGTCAAACTCTCTTGCCGCGCAGTATCCTGCAATTCAATATCCGATACCTAGACCTGATTTGCATGACTTTATTGTAAAGCGTGAAAGGAATTGTGATATATAATGACTAAAAAATTTTTAACTGCGTTAATCGCGCAGATTTTATTTTTAGCGTCAATAACCTACGCCGCGCCGAATATCATTGACAAGCCGGTAATTTGGAATGACTATCGCGAACGTCTTACAAGAGAATATTCGTTGGAGCATTACGGCTTTGCCGCGACGAGAATTGAGCCTAAGGCGGTAGTGGTGCATTGGACGGCAGGTGATACGTGGGAATCGGCGTATTACACTTTTTATGATGAAACGCTCGATGACGGTACGGTTAATGTTTCTTCTCAGTTCATAGTTGACAGAGACGGCACGATTTACCGTACAATGCCGGAAAATTATTTGGCGCGTCATGCAATCGGCTATAATTGGTGCGCAATAGGTATTGAAAATGTAGGCGGCGTCGAAAATGTCGAGGACTTGACTCAAGCGCAGTTGCAGGCGAATATTGAATTGATTCGTTACCTGCATGAAAAATATCCTGCGATTGAATACGTGTTTGGACATTATCAGCAACTGGAGGCGATTGAAAGCGGCTTGCGTATTGAAAACGATCCGGATTATTTTGCCGGTAAATCCGATCCCGGTCCTATTTTTATGCGAGCGCTTAGAGAGGCATTGGAAGGCGACGGCTTAAAATTTTTCCCCGCGTAAAACGGCTGTTTAAATACTTCACTCCCACTTGATCAATAAACTTTTTACTGCGCTTACTATAGCTTTACGATTTTCACGAATGGCGCCTTGTTCGATAATATCTTCAAAACGTGTCGGCATAAGTTTTGCCGCGTTTTCTCTTATCCAAGCGCGATATGCTTTTGCTCCTTCGCCTTCATCAAGATGCTCACGAATCAACTCAACATTTTTCGTGACGACAGAAACAAATGCGCGTTCCAATCCTATGGCGTTAATTACGGCTTTGCGCGTTATGTCACGCAAAATGAAAATATCCGCGTTCAACGTCGCTATCATATCGTCTTTACTGCCCATAATGTAGGAATTTTTAGCGCGTTTTTGTATTTCATTAAGCTTTTGCGGTAAAGTATAATCTTCTTCATTGCGTGTTTTTAAATTTAGAGTGCTGTGAGCGTAGGCATTTATAACCTTTTCAATCGCCTGTACTTTTTGTTCGGCAGAAAGGCGTATCCAATTATTTTTGGAATTGTAGAATAAATCTTCCAGCTTACTGTCAAGCCTGTTAATGTCAGATACAGATTTATCAGAGTTAGAGGCAGTTAAATTTATTCCGGCTTTCATCAGCAATTTAGCCCACTTGCCGAAAGGCAATAAATCTATCGCGAGATAGGCGCCTTTACAAAGTATATCCACATGCTCTCTAAAGATATTGCGAATAAAACTTTCATTTTCTCCGGCATCAATATCCATTTCTATATCAACGCCTTCATGAGCCAAAATTTTTTCAAAAAAGTTAATGCAGTCATCTTCTAAACGATTAAGCTTTAAATTATTTCTTTCGGCACTGTCTGTAGGCATATTGTAATAAACGGCAAGTGATACAAGTTCCTCAAAAGTTTCCTTGACTTTATTTAAGCGTTCCTCCTTAGCAAAGGGATTGCTGATAAGAGTTTGAATCAAAGTCGTTATAAAGCGTTCGACAAGTGAATTAAAATTGCAAGTTGCACCGTCTTTAATCAGCATTCTATCAAATAATTCATTGACAGATTTTTCAAGTTCCGCCTTGTAAATTGTCCCCTGCTCTATACTCATAATTTCCAAGAATAAATTTACCAATGCTTGCCTAAGTGCGGTTTGTCTTTCAAAGGTAAACCGTGATGCGCTGATAACTATATTTTCAATAAAAATTTTGCCGAGCTTGTCACGAGCATTGCTGTCAACTTTAGTTGTCGGATAAACGCCGTCGGGGTCTATGGCAAGGTCTCTTTCTACGTCCGAAATAAGTTGCGCATAAGCATCATTTACAAGCGGAAAGATTTTGTCAACGTCTTCTTTTAATGAAACAGTAAAAGGACGTTCCTTTAAAATTTTATCGGTATGCTGTTTCGTAATTGTTGCCGATTCTTTTTTGAACAGTTTATAATTGCCTTGCATTTCCATGCAAATTTCTGTGCTGATATCGGAAACATTTAATTCCCCTGTGCTGTATCTATCCAAAAGATTTTGAAGAACCGACCGAGTTTGTGTAAGTGTATTTTCTGCGCGGCGTTTTAAAACCAAAAAGCGATCGTTATCATAATAGTTACGCATTTTTTCATGCAGTACGTCTATGCCATCCGGCATTTCCCATTCGTCAAGACGTTTGCTTGAAAAGTTGCCTGCGATTAATCCCAATTTTTCAAGATAAGCCCTTGCCGAACCGCTACAAATATGTTCAAAAAGTGCAATTTGATTGTCTACGGCGCCATTTCTCAACGCGGCAAAATTACTCTTAGCTGTCAATAAGTCCGGTGCGCTATCAATTTTGTTGCCGAAAATAAACGCCTTTTCACTAAGCTTTATACCGTCAGCATCTTGACCTTTGCGTAACATATCAAGCTGTGTACCGACGAGATCCGGTCTGTCACCTACATTTGTTACCAAAATAATAGCATCGGCTTCTTTTAACATATCTTCAGTTTGACGCTTATGAAGTTCTGTAGGTGAATCAAATCCCGGCACATCGTAAAGCACCAAGTGACTCATTTCAGCAAGTTGCGTTGACCGAATAAGTACATTTTTGACGGCGTAAGGATGGGGCTCACGAATTACACTGCCGTCTGAATTTTTCCCAGCCATACCTGTAATGTACGTCTTAAATTCATTGAACTCATCGCCGCTTGTCCAATATTCTGCGCCAAAGTTCATTTTGGGGTGACCCAACAGCGGAATAATTTTTGATTTATATTTTAATATTGTCTTGATATCTTCAGCCGTGTTGCCGTTGTACAAAGTAAAAATTCCGCGTTTTTTGGGATCTGTTTCAACTGCACGCCAATAGCTGTTAAATGCTTCCAACGTCATTGAAGAAAAATCCGCTACATCGGGATATTCTATTTCAGCCAACATACGTTTGAAATTGGTATTAAATTCATCGCGACTGTAAAAATATATTTCTGCATTGTCAACGCTACCGGAGCGAATTTCTGTTGTAGTGTACGTGCAACGTTGCGCATATTCCGGAAGTACCTGAGATTTAATAAGCGCATTACCGAGAGTACTTTTACCCGCTTTTTCCAATCCTACTATTGCAACGGTAAATTCGCGACTTTCCAATTTCTTCAAAATTTTTTGATTAGCCGCTTGTAAAGATTTTAATTCTTCTCTTTCCAACCCTTGAATAACCAATTCGTCACGATCGATTTTGAAAATGTCGTTGAAGATTCTGTCAGCGTTTCGGAGTCCTTCAATAAAGTTTTCTTTGCTTTCTTCCCAATTTTCCATAATATCACCTTTTAGAAATTTGCAAATTTATTTACAGGCATTAATTATAGCATAAAAATCGTGTGATTATTATTACTTTTTTGTTGACGCTTTAAAAAATTACGGCTTAAAATTTTTCCCGGCGTGATATAATAGCTTAGAGTAATGTTCCTCCATCGTCCCTTCTTACTCCTCACTAAATTTTCTAAGGAGGCGAAATGTCCGATTAAATGGATAACATTTTAAAATTAATATCAAATAACAAAGAAATTTCTGCAGTAATACAAAACTTTTCGCGGCAAGAAAATTTTTCAATCGTCGGACTTTCCGGCACGGCGAAAGTCGCGGTAATTGCGGCGGCATTGAAAAAAAAATTTCGACCTACAATAATCATTACCGAGAGAGAAAAAATTTCCGAGTGGCAGTCTGACCTGCAAGAATTTTTGCCGAACGTCGAAGTTTTGGAATTTCCCGAAGCAGATTTATTCGGCGTCCGCGCAGGTATTGTAGGATTGGAGAGAAAAGCACGGCGTCTTGAAATTTTGACGCGCCTTTTGAACGGTGAATCAATCGTAGTTTTGGCGTCGCCTGCCGCCGTAGTCAAGAAAGATTTTTCGCGTGAAAATTTCATGCATTCGCAGATTAAAGTTAGTCGCGGTCAAAATCTTTCACGTGAAAAATTTTTAAACGAACTTGTAAATTTCGGCTACGAACGTTCAGACGAAATTGACGCGATAGGAAAATTCAGCGTACGCGGCGGCATTGTTGACGTGTTTCCCCTTAATATGCCGTCGCCTTTTCGCATTGAATTTTTTGATGAAATTGTTGATTCGATTCGTGAACTTAGCAGAGAAACTCTGCGCTCGGTTAAAAATCTTGACGCCGTGACTATTCTGCCGATAAATGAAATTGAAGGCGTGAACTTTGAACCCGTCGTAACCTGCGCGGAGAAAATTATTTTTGATGAACCTGCGCGGCTTAAAGAGAAAATAGACACCTTGACTAAGGAAGACCACGAACTTAGTCAAAAAATTTTTTCATTCGACGACATTGTAGGGAAAAATCCCCTACATTCTACCTCCTCCCCTCTACAATCTATTTTTATTGAAATGTTGGGTACGAAAGAATTTACTCAGCCCAACGCCGTACGTGTTACCCATTCGCCTGTACCGTCATTTAACGCGCAGTTGGATTTTCTAATTTCGGAAGTCAAGGCGCAACTTAAACTTGACAGAAAAATTTTCATTTTCTTCACAATACAGAAAAAGTTGGAGCGCATTAAAAATTTATTCGCCGCGCATAAAATTGAAATAGGGAACAGGGAACAGGGAGCAGGGAGCAGTATTTTTCTGCAGAGCGGTACGCTTAACGACGGCTTTACATTTCCCGGCGCAAATTTAACCGTTATCACGGAAAAAAATATTTTCGGCACTCAACGCGAAAAGCGGCGCAGTAAACCTTCTTATGCGGGCGATACTTTTAAGCATTTCAGTGAAATTCGCGTTGGTGATTACGTCGTACACCCTACCAACGGCATTGGAAAATATTTAGGCATTGAGACGCTGGAACTTGACGGCATACGCAGAGACTATCTTCACCTGCAGTACGGCGGCGGTGATAAAATTTACCTGCCTACTGAAGCCGTCAACCGCCTGCAAAAATACATTGCCGGTGAAAATACCGTACCTGCCTTGTCAAAATTAAATACCGGCGATTGGGTACGTGCCAAGTCACGGGCGGCGGCGGCAGTTGAAGACATTGCAGAAAAGCTGATTGAGATTTATGCGCGCAGATTGGCGGCTAAAGGTTTTGCCTGCGCACCCGATGACGTGACACAAATGGAGTTTGAAGAAAATTTTCCATACGAAGAGACGCCGGAACAGATTAAAGCCGTTGACGAAGTTAAAGCCGATATGGAAAGCCCACGCCCTATGGACAGGTTAATTTGCGGCGATGTTGGATTCGGTAAAACAGAGGTCGCGATTCGCGCGGCGTACAAGGCGGCGGTAAACGGCAAGCAGGTTGCAATGCTTGTACCAACTACCGTATTGGCGCAACAGCACTTTCAAACTTTTTCTGAACGATTTAAAGGCTTTTTACCGTCGATTGACGTTATTTGCCGTTTCCGTACGCCGAAGGAACAACGTGTAACTTTGCAAAAAGTCCGCGCAGGTTTGGTAGATATTTTAATCGGTACGCATTCTCTTCTTAACTCGAAAGTCGAATTTAAAGATTTGGGCTTGCTGATAATAGACGAAGAACAAAGATTCGGCGTCAAGCAGAAAGAAAAAATTCGGTCGCTTACTGCAGGTGTTGACGTGTTGGCATTGAGTGCCACGCCGATACCGCGTACTCTGCACATGTCGCTTGTAAGTGCGCGTGATATGAGTTTAATCACTACGCCGCCGGAAAATCGTTTTCCCGTGCAAACGTACGTGATTGAAGATGACGACGTAATTATTGCCGACGCGATACGCAGAGAAATTCGGCGCGGCGGTCAAGTTTACTTTGTCTACAACAAAATTGAAAATATTGATTTAATGCACGATCACATTTCAAAACTTGTACCGGAGGCTAAAATTAAAACGGCTCACGGTCAACAATCCGATATTTACTTGGAAAATGTTATGATGGATTTTTATGAAGGTGCATTCGACGTACTGCTTTCTACGACGATTATTGAAAACGGGCTTGACATACCCAATGCCAACACGATTATTGTTTACAACGCGGATCATTTCGGCTTGGCGCAACTTTACCAAATGCGCGGCAGGGTCGGCAGGTCGAATCAAATGGCGTTTGCTTACTTTGTATATAAGCGCGATAAAGTTTTGACTGAAAAGGCTGAAAAGCGTCTGCAGGCTATGAAAGAATTTGCACAGCTCGGCGCGGGATTTAAAATTGCAATGCGGGATTTAGAAATTCGCGGCGCAGGAAATTTACTCGGCGCTCAGCAACACGGGCATATTGCAAGCGTCGGCTTTGAAATGTACTGTCAACTTTTGGAAGAGGCGGTTAGTCGTCTGCAACAAAGTCCCGCCGAGAAAATGGAAGTTGAACCTACAGTTACGTTGCCGGTTGAGGCGTACATTGATAAAGATTTTATACCTGATTCAATGCATAAGATTGAGATTTATCAGCGCCTTGCCGTTGTGAAGGACGAAAAAGAAGTTGACGATTTACTTGATGAAATTATTGACAGATTCGGCGAACCTACCGAGCCTGTGGTAAATCTGCTAAACGTTACGCGCGTTAAGACGTTGGCAAAAAAAATCGGCGTCAAGTCCGTAGTTTTAAACGGTCGCCGCCTTGAAATTGCCTTTACCGATACGCCGAAAATTTCACCTGCAGGTTACGTTGCCTTGCAGAAAAAGTATCAGTCGCGTTTTCGCGATTCGCAAAAGACAAAAGAAATTTTTATTGATTTGGTATGGAAGAAAGATTTTTTCCGTGAAGTCCTGTTGATTATGCGGAGGTTAGGGAACAGGGATTAGGCAACAGGGAACAGTATTTCTACTCCCTGCTCCCTAATCCCTAATCCCTAATTCGTAACCAGCGGGTCTATGTCAATCTGTACGCTGTCAAAAACGTGCAGATTTTTTTTTCGCAAAAATTCTCGTACCGCGTCAAGATTTTCAGTCTTTATCAGCACGGTAAAACGAAACACGTCATGCAGTTTCGCAATTAAGGCAGGTATGGGACCTTCAATTTCAGTTTGTACCGCGCAGTCAAATTCCGCTTTAAATTCATTCACAAAAAATTCCGCCCGTTCCCTCGCGTAGTCTTCATTTTGTGACATAAAAATTAATTTAATCAGCCGCGAATACGGCGGGTAAAAATATTTTTCACGCTCCGCCAATTCATATTCGCAAAAAGATTTATAATCCTGCCTGCAACCGAACACTACTGCCGCCGCCTCTGTATTGTAGGCTTGAACGATAACGTAGCCTGAAAATTCTGCGCGTCCCGCACGTCCTGCCGCCTGCGTTATCAGCATAAAGCAAAGTTCACCTGCGCGGAAGTCGGGAAAATTTAATGACGAATCAGCGCTTAAAATGCCAACCGCCGTAACACTCGGAATGTCATGTCCCTTCGCAACCATTTGAGTGCCGCATAAAATATCGTAGCCGCCGCTTTTAAATTCTTCCAAAATTTTTTGGTGCGCCAATTTTTTCGTCGTAGTGTCTCTGTCCATACGAAGAATTTTTGCATTGGGAAAAAATTTCTCAATCTCCTGCTCCAATTTCTGCGTACCGCTACCAAAATATTTTATGCGCTTGCTGGAACAGGCAGGGCAGATTTTAGGCGGCTCGCGTACAATGTCGCAGTGATGACAATGTAACATTGTATCTTTGTGGTACGTCATTGGCAAGCCGCATTCCGGACAATGTATCACGTGACCGCAATCACGACACATTACGAAGGTGAATAAGCCGCGCCGATTTAAAAGCAAAATCGCCTGCTGATTCTTAGCAAACGTTTTCTTCAAGAGTAATTCCAAGTCACGGCTTAAAACATTTGTATTGCCCGCCTGCAATTCCTTTCGCATATCGACGCACTTCACCTTAGGCAAGGGGTGGCTGAAAATTCTGCGCGGCAATGTCAAATATTCCAATTCGCCAATCTGCGCACGGTGAAAAGTTTCAAGTGAAGGTGTTGCCGAGCCGAAAATTATCGCGGCGTTGTGAAATTTTGCAAATTCTTCAGCCACAATTCGCGCATGGTAAAACGGCGGCGTATCCTGCTTGTACGCGTAATCCTGCTCCTCGTCGACAACGATTAAGCCCACATCGTAAAGCGGCGTAAAAAGCGCCGACCTTGCACCGATAATTATTCCCGCCTCGCCGTTACGTATTCTGTAAAAAGTATCGTTACGCTCCTCGACACTCAAGCCGCTGTGAATTACAAAAACGTCCGAAAAATGCATTTTAAAGTTAGTGACAATTTGCCCCGTAAGCGCAATTTCCGGCACCAAAATTATTACGCGGCGTCCTGCTTGACGTGCAACTTTAGCCGCCTCAATGTAAACCTGCGTCTTGCCTGAACCTGTCACACCGTGCAGTAAAAAGCCTTGAAATTTTTTAGCGTCGATAGATTTTTTCACGGCGTCAACTGCCGCAATTTGTTCAGCGGTTAAATCAAAAATTTTCGGCACGGGCTTGATATCGGCATAGCTGTCACGAAGTACGCGACGCATTTCAGATTTAACAATTCCCGTATCACAAAGTTTGTTCATCGTGACATTAGAAATTTTGAAATTTTTAAGTTGGGCGAACGTAAGCTCCGATTCTTCGCGTAAAATTTTCAGCGCTTGCAACTGCGCGGGAGTGCGTTTAAAATCAGCGTCATTGAAATTACCGGCAAGCTTAAAAATTTTTTCAAACTTAGCTTTTATTTTACGGCTGTGCTTTACCGGCATAAATAGCGACATTGCCTGCGCGAGCGGACATAAATAAAAATCTGCAAGCCACTTAGCGGCATTTAACATTTCCGGCGTAAACCACGCCACGTCGTCTATTACGTCATCAATCGGCTTAAGTTTAAAGGCAAAGTTTTGGTCGTCGTCAACTTCACGAACGCTTAAGACAAAGCCGTCAATTTTTTGCCTGTTGCCGAAAGGTACGAAGACGCGCCAGCCGGCAGTTAAAAATTTCATATGGTTCGGAACAATGTATGTAAAAGGTCGGTCGATAACTTGAACTTGAATATTTGTACAAATTTCAGCGATAAGCATAAAAGTCTCCAGGTTAAGGATTAGAGATTAAGAATTAACTTCTAGAAATTTAATTACGCAATTAGGTGGTATTTGATAAATCAAAATTGAAAAAAACTTAGCAAATTTTGAAAACGTTGCAATAGGTGAGGCGCGCAAGGACGTTGCATTTTAAATTAAGCACACGCCCTAATCAAAGTGTGGACATTATATCAAAAATATTTGACAACTTCATGGTTATGAACCATGTTTTTTAGTAACTTTTTTAATTCTTTTACGTCGTCTTCAAATTCGTCTGTATCGAGTTCATCATATATGTTTAAAAGTGCCTTGAGTTGATCCAAATTTTCTTCGTCGTGGTAAATCCACATCATACGGATTAATACATCGCATAAGTTCCTATGTCATCGCGGTCTTGAAGTCTTGAAGTGCATTTAACTAAATGTATTTATTTTTATAAATTCTTTTGTAATTATTAGCATATAGCGATTAAGAAGGTTTCAATATGAAAAAAAATAATTCTGCACCGATAGCCGATGCCATGCAAAAATATTCTGCGGACGGGGCATTGGCATTTCATACGCCTGGACATAAGCAGGGACTCGGCGCACATGCACTTTTAAAAAATTTAATCACGGCAGAGGGTTTACGGCAGGAAGTTTCGCTAATGGAAGAATTGGACGATTTACACAGCCCGCACTCCTGCATAAAGGCGGCTGAAAAATTAGCGGCAGAACTTTGGCATGCGGACGACGCCTTATTTATGGTAAACGGCACTTCAGGCGCAATTCAAGCCATGATTCTTGCGACGCTTAAGCCTAACGATTTTGTCTTCGTACCGCGAAATTCTCACCGCGCAGTTACGGCAGGGCTGATTTT